>JAJYCW010000159.1 GCA_021777995.1 bacterium | reverse complement strand
CATCGTGGAACACCGATTGCCAATCGCGTTCATTGGATAGATATTCATATCCTGGCCTTGATACAGTGGCTGTGCCGAGGGGGCGATGCTTACCGTACCATAACCAGAGGCGGTAGCGGGGAGTGTTATCGCGAACCTTGCCGCTGTATCCTGCACCCCAGGCAGATTAGGATTCTGGAAAAACACCATGTTTCCGACTTCGGGAGGACTTGAGTCTTTGACACCTGCCGCATTCACTCTGGCGAATCTATCGGCGAAAGCCTTGTACTCCCCAGTAAAGAGGGAGTCGTAGCCTTGTACATCGCGCAACTTATAGACTGTAGCGCCATTGGGCGGCAGTACTGCAGGCGGACTGTGTTCAAGGCTCCAAACACTGTTAACGGGCCAAATTCGCTGATGGCCCAAGGTTGCCTGCAACTGCTTAATACCTGGCGTTATTGGGTATACCTGAGCACGCTGTGCGGTCGGGTTCATTGCGTAGCCAGTTGTGAATAGGTCAGCTGCTACCAGCGCGCAGAGGCACAGGCTGGTCAGGCGTAGTGATTTCCTGGTTGTACCAATTATGGTGCTTCGTGCCTGCAGGAAAAGCAACGATGAGCCCGTGACCGCCATTACGGCGAGCCGTACCCAATCAGCTGTAATCCTGCTGAGCGCGTCACCTAGCAGCGGTACGCCAATCTGAGCGAATCCAGGTAAGACCGTTGCAATGGACCTTGCCGCAAGAGCTATGCCTACTGCCCAGATTGCCACTAGAACCACCACCGCTGCCTGGGCCTCACGTAGGGATACTGATCCACGCAGTATCTCCTCCATACCTACCGACGCGAGCACGGCGCAGGCAAGGGACCACAAGACGAGGACTCTGGCGGGAGAGCCGGATTGACCAAATCCGGGCACTCCGTAGTAGAACAGCGCGTCTACAGGGGTACCCAGGGCCATAAGCATTGCCAAGACCGCGAGGAGCACAAAGAAGATGTGGTGAGGACTGCGTCGTTGTTTCCGAATTGCAGTGATACTTCCGACAATTGCGAAAAGAAGGCCTAGTATGGATACGTAACTGGTTGTCTCCGCAAAATTATGACGTACGGCTACCAGGTTGCCTCCAAAATCGACTTTGTAAAAGCCCCAGTAGCGATTATCTCTATCATGATCGTTGCCAAAGAAATCTGGCAGCGTAGTCTGCACTAGTTCGCCGGGCTGCAAACCATACCCCACATAGCTGCGGTAACCTGCCGCCGAGGGCTTGGCGACGCGATGAGACATGCGCGACAGCTCAAGGCTAAGTAGGAACTGAGGAGCGCAGATCATGAAGCCCGTAAGGGTAGCAAGTATGTACAGACCAGCAAATCGAGATCTCATTGGCCCGCGAATAGTGAGAGCGCAAGCGTAAAGGAAACCAGCTAACAAGCCATAGAATGCAATTTGCAGGTGCCCAGCAAGCAGCATCAAGCCAGTAGCTGCGGCAAGTAAGCAGAAGTTGTACCGCTGCCTTCGTCCACCACGCGAGAGAAGTAGTATCTGCCGGAGAACAAGAGGCATCCAGCACGCTGTAGCCAGGAACGTCGGTAACTCTAACCAGGCGATTTGCCAACCGCACCATGCAAATATAATGCCTGCCGTGAACGCCGGCCACCAGCTGCGCCCCATTGTTCGGCAGAGTAGAAAGCAAAACCAGCCTGCAAGTGCCAGATGCAGGCAGGCGCTGTATGCGAAAGCCCTTGCCACAGAAAAAACAACAAAAATAATTGTTGCGGGATAGAAAACGGCACTTTGGCTGTTAGCTATAAAGGGTGTACCGCAAAACTGATAGGGATTCCAGAGTGGGATAGTTCCGCGCCTTACCGCACGAGCCGCTAGTAGCCGCCACGGATAGAACTGCCCGATACCGTCCCAGTGGAGCGGGTCCCACATAGGTTGTCGAATGCTCGTGGAATTAGCAGCATATGGGTAGATATGGTCAAGGAGTCCCGCGGGCAGTAGTACGCGGTGCCCTGCTATTTCATTCCAGAGGAAAAGTATTGCTAGTAGGAGGAAACCTAAAAATGCGCCCACGTACGATGCAGGCGTGGTTTCAGCGACTTGAAGATCCGATGCGTGGAGGTTGTTAGATGTGCATGAACGTGGCACACTATAGACTTTCGTTCAGGAACTTTATACTGTCTAGAGCCCTCTTATTATTGGGATCGAGTACAAGGACCTTTTCGAACTCGCATTTGGCCTCCTCATACATTCCGAGCATGGAAAACGTGAGGGCGAGATCAACCAGGATTTCTACGGAGGTGGGTGCGAGCTGGGACGCTTTAGAAAGCTCCTCAATAGATTCGTCGAACATTCCTGTAAAGCCGTATACGAGACCTAGTTGATATCTGCATTCACTGCTGTTCGGTTCTACTGCCAGCACCTGCTGCAATAACTCAACTGCATCATCGTACTGCCCATCAATCTTAAGGGCAATTGCTTTATCAAGCGTGGCCTGTGATTCGCTGTTCATGGAGAAACGTCTCCCTGTGGCTGGTGTACCGCCAACTCCTGGTAGTTCCGGCGGCAAGTATAGCACGTTTATAGCTTTTTATCAACCTGTTTGTAGTTCGTTGCTCATCAACTCAATAAACACTAATATTGAAACATAGCATATGCAATGGTTTCTTAACTGGATGTAGTTGCACTCTGCAGATTAGGTGTACAATGACTCAGGGAAAATCGTGCAACGAGCTGGTAACCAGTTGTTGAGCTGGAGGATAACACTCTGATTGAGATAATCTCAACTGGCGTGCTGGAAGGGATCGCAACTCCCGCTTTGACAATTGTGTGTGACTATTTAGCACACAACCTTGTCGTTGGCACATGTAACACCTCTGCAAGTCAACTTCTGTCCCATTCCGGGCCGCTCCTTGCTGGAACTCCCATTCAAATGGTTATACCAGACCTTGTAGCCGCGCTAGTGGAGGGTCGGCTGGAGAAATGCATTGACCTATCCACCCTCTTGGAGCGCGCCGGTACCGGCCAGTTTCAGGTTGACCTTCACGCAGTTCGGCTTCTTCCTTCAACGCTTAATCATACAGAATGGCTCTGTACTCTAGATCGTTCTACTGTATCTCAGCCAGGACGACGACGGGAATTAGACAGTAGTCGGTTGCCGTCAAAAATTGGACCGGTTCATCACGCAGATAACCCGGACGTCGGACAGGGCGCTGTCTTAGTAAGTACAGTACCTTCGAAAATGGGTGAACCAGCGGCAATTGTGTTTGCTAACGAGCCGTTCTACAACATGACGGGTTTAACAGCCAGTGATGTGTTAGGTAACTCAATCGGTAGCTCTACCGGTTTGTTTGTAGACAATGAAACACTGAACCGCGCCGTATTAGATGCGGCAGATGGAGCGACCGTAAGGTATTCGGTGACTGTAGCCACAAAATTATCGGGCGACGTCGTGGTTGAGGCGGAATTGTTGCCGATTTTTGATGCCAGTCGGTCAGTATCGCACCTCATGCATGTTTTTCACATTGACAGTAAGCCCACGGACGGTATCCCATTGGCTCCCGGGTTATCCCGGAAACTAGAGGCGGTAGTCAACAAAGCACTGGATGGGTACGCGCTATTAGATGTACACGGTGCTATATTAGATGCCAGCTCTAGCGGGCTTATCGGGTTAGGGTGGCCGCGGGAGTACTTGCTAGGCAGAAACTGTCTTGATATTGTGCATCCAGAGGATCAGGAGTTTGTGGTGAATGTCTTCCGAGACATTCGTTCTATGCCTGGTGCAACAAGGCGGATAGATATGCGGGTGAACAAGGCCGACGGGGCAATCACCTGGATAGCTGTGACATTCACTAACCTACTTCATGAACCTGACGTGCGTGCGATTGTGTTGAATTACAGCGATGTAACCACCCGAAAGTACACCGAGTTCGCCCTGCAGCGTAGTGAAGAGCGACACCGGCTACTATTCGAAAGTAACCCTGGTGCAATGTGGCTGTGCAACCCTGAATCTCTCAAGGTTATGCAGGTAAATACTGCGGCAGAACTGACCTACGGATATTCCAGCCGTGAATTCGCCGCAATGACCATATTAGACATGCTTCCATTGACCTCCCGACAGGCTTTTCTCACAAAGTGCCACAATGCTCCAATTGATCAACCAACCTCACTTGGAGTGTGGTCATTGATCGTCGCCGATGGTTCTGTTGTTGATGCAGAATTTCATGCGAGCCGCCTGGTGGAAGAGAACAGCGATCTCATTTTGATCATGGCCGTGGATGTAACCATGCAAACGTTAGCGCACCGCGAGCTTCTTAACAGCAACCTTCGCGTTCAGTTATTGCTAGAAGAGGAACAGGAGCGATCGGAGATATTGCACGCGCTTGCCGAAGCTGCAATTTTAATAAACACTTGCAAGACTTCACAGGATGTATTACAAAGAGCGGCAGACTATGCGCGAAGGCTCACCCATGCTGTAGTAGCTACTATCGAACTCGATATCACCGATGATCAGGAAGCGGCAGTGAGCGTGACATCGACTGACCTACCTTCTGAGTCGGTGACTCAAACGATAGCATCAGCGGTTGAGGCATCTCTTACTATCCGCAAGTCAACTAGTGGTTCTATGGCCGATTTCGACCTAATACAAACGGAGGACCGCGATGCTTCACGTCATGTCGACGACCGTGACGGCACAGTAACAAAGTTGACGGTTCCTCTTCGCGACGTCGGGGGCCGAGTGGTCGGGTGCCTGGAGGTCTACCGTGAAGGTAGTAGCGCGTGCAGTGCAGACGATGAGAATGTGCTGGTTCAGCTTGCCCAGATGGTTACAGGAACTCTGAATAACCGAAGGCTAGTGGAGGAGCTAACGCGCAACTCCGAGGAACTGCGGAAGAGTGAAGAGAGGTACGCGCTTGCGCTGGAAGGCTCGAACGATGGCATCTGGGACTGGCTGGTCGACTCCGATGTCGTCATACGGTCACCGCGTTTTCTCTCGCTGGTTGGCTTCGATAGTAACGAGAATATTGAGCATCTTGGGGCCTGGAACGAACGTATTCATCCAGAAGACCGCGAAAAGGTGGCAAAAGCCAGGCATGATCATTTGTATCACGGTGTTCCGTACGATGTAGAGATGCGGGTATTGACCTTTTCCGGGGAGTACCGTTCATTCAGATCTCGCGGCCAGGCGGTGTGGGATGAAAGCGGCAGGCCAGTGCGCATGGTAGGTTCGTTTACCGATCTTACCGAGCGAAAAGCGCTGGAGGAACAGCTGCTTCAGGCGCAGAAGTTGGAGAGTATTGGTCGGCTGGCAGGTGGAATCGCCCACGATTTTAATAACATGCTTACTGGCATCCTTGGGTTCGGGGAGTTGGCACGGTTGAAGTTAGACGAAGGTAGCACTGACATTCAGGAGGACCTTCAGCAAATAGAGGGTGCGGCGCTGCGAGCAGCGGAACTGACATCTCAGCTCCTGGCATTTGCACGAAAGCAGATTATCACACCGCAGACCACCGACCTAAATGAGTTGGCACGAACTACTCATTCCATGCTGACCCGCCTGATTGGTGAGACGATCTTTCTGCAGGAGGACCTGCAGGAAGATCTCTGGATGGTGAATATCGACCCCGGGCAATTTCAACAGGTTATTATGAACCTCGCGGTAAATGCCCGTGATGCAATGCCAAACGGTGGAAGGTTGCTAATAGAGACCGCCAATGTTGTTTTAGACAGCGAGTATGCAGCATTGCACGCGGGCCTGGTACCCGGTGAGTATGTTATGCTCGCCGTTACTGACACCGGCATTGGAATGGATGATACTACTAAGTCGCTTATATTTGAACCATTCTTCACCACGAAGGAGAGGGGTAAGGGGACAGGGCTGGGTCTGGCAACTGTATATGGGATTATTAGCCAGAACCAGGGTCACGTGCATGTATATAGCGAACCGGGGCGCGGTACAGCCTTTAAGTGCTATTTCAGGCGCGTTTACGATGATACTGTCGTGTATGAGCCACCTACTGAACCGTCTGCCCCAATGGTTGGCACAGAGCGTGTACTTCTTGTCGAGGACGATTCGCTTGTACGACAGTTTGCCGAAGCCGCTCTGGTTTCCGGCGGATACAGCGTGGTTGCGGTGGGTAACGGTCCCGATGCGCTAGGAGCGGCTTTACATCAGGAACGGCCTTTTGATCTGGTTGTAACGGATGTCGTGTTGCCTGGCATGGGTGGCAACGACCTAGCAGAGCGTTTGGCCGACTACCTACCTGGTATCAAAGTACTGTTTGTATCCGGTTATACTGAAAATGCGGTTGTTCACCAAGGCGTTTTAAGCCCGGGAACCAGTTTTCTCTCGAAGCCCTTTACCGTTTCATCACTACTTACAAAAGTACGCAGTCTTTTAGACCTATAGTGCGCTGCCAAGGGGCATTTATGCCACAATCGCGACTAACCAGGGGCTAAGAGGCTACTCTATTGGGTGTGCTGCCGTACAGGGCATTGATAATCGCTTGTTCCACCAGGGTAGGGCTCGGGTTCTCACGTCGCACGTCAAGCCTGCGATCCAGTGGTGTGGTGCGGTTACACATAAACCTGGGTTGGCGTAGAGTGTTTGGTGCAGCGGCATGAAATAAGAACGGGTGGCACAAGTAGATATCCCCAGCTCTGCCTGTTGTCTCAACAACCTTTAACTCAGTTCCCGCCTCGTCGACGTATGACCTGTTCATAAACCTCTCAACTCGATCGCCACTCTCGTGCCATTTTTTGAAATCGCGGGGCCACGCAGATTGGTCGTTAATATCAAGCATTCCCGTTAGGTCCCGAAGCCAGAGGTTCTGCTCGATGCAGGACTTTATAGCTGTACCTAGCTGCATGGGCTCCTTCTGCGATGCAAGAAATCTCGCAACGATTTGGTGAGATCCGGCCGCAGCTAACGTCGCACCACCGTGACTGGCGATATCCGAGAAAAAGCATAGCAGTAGCAGTCCCTGGTCTGGTGCATCTACGGAATGCTGAAAGTGGATTCCATCCCAGTGCCAGCCGTTGGTTGACACCGTCCAGTCAGCATCGGCTCCCACGCCAAAGTTAACGGGCCACCATCCCCATCCGTCCTGAGTTTCACGCGTAGTCCAGCGTCCTACACCAACCAGTTCATCCACTGCCTGTTTAAGTCGCTCTGTCTTACATTTCCTGAAGGCCGGTGTATCGTACGTTTCGGTGAGGTGAATCATCGGCTTTGTCCAGGTTGTGCGGTCATCAGGATCTGCACCCATCTCCTTAACGCGCTTCCAAACGTCCTGTTGCGCGCTTAACGCAACGTCATGTGGGTAAGCCTGCTCAACGTGCACAAACCCCGCGATCGCTCCCATTACGAACATTTCGGCTTCTATCACGAGACTTTTTACCGGACCGTCGAGGCCACGAGCGTGACTCCTTTTTCGCCCAGGGCGCTTGATCGT
>JAJYCW010000032.1 GCA_021777995.1 bacterium | reverse complement strand
CACGAATAGAGACGGTGACACATCTTTTCGACGGTTTTTGTTGATCTTTATGTTGCTGGCAGTGACGGCTGCAGGTACCGCGCTCCCCTACAACTCAGTGCCACATTCATTACCGAGGCGCTCCAACCCAATAGTCGCCGTTGTCAGCAATGGCACCCTTGGCAAACACGGGGGCCAGGTACTAGAATATCAGTTAATTTGTGCCACCTATAATTCCGGTGATTTCTCCACGGCCAATTATTCTATTCGATTTTACTCGACACGAAGGGGACATCTAATTCAGCAGGCTACAGTCACGATCGGTCACATACAGCTCACTAAAGTTTTAGTACAGCGATGTGACATACTACGTTTAGGGTACGACCAGCTATTCCTGAGTACAAATTCGCCGCACGCTGTCACATACCTTTTCAACTGGAATGGTCGGTCGTGTAGATTAGCATATCATTCCACGCAGTTGGCTTGGGCAAGGTGTGTGCGGTATGGGCGTAGCCGATGGGCGATTTGCGAATGTTTGAACGCATCGCAAAGTTACTCACGCATAGGCCGAGGTACGTATTACCTAACCCCTGCCGGGGAACTTGTTTGGCGGTTTCTAATTGGCTCACATCGTTCCTTACAGCCCTACGACCCCTGTGGCAACAGAGTTTTGTGTACATCATTAGACGTTAGTCCTAATGGAACGCTATTCGCCGTTGGCGGCCCACGTAACCTAATTCGACTCTATGATACATCAACGCTCAGGTTGGTTCGAGCACTTCCCATACCTGTTTCCTCGGTCGACTACGGAATTACTGGTCTTGCTTTTAACGACAACGGAACCCTATTAGCTGGTGGAGGACTTGGTCTCGAGACGATCGTTTACAACACAGCTCTAAATACTACGGTCGCTGTTGCCTCTTACCCATCGATACATTTATGGAACGGAAACTTCAATTCGATCGTGTTTGGCTGGCATGGCGTTGACCTGACATGCGGTGACGGCACCATTTATGATACACTCACTAAGAAAACGATTGCCACCATACCAGCAACACAGTTGCTGGCTTATTCATCGCACCGCGAAATATATGCATGTGCAGATGCGTTGCTCAATACACTCTCGATATATCGTGGATTTACTAACGGGAATTTAGAACATCGCTTGAGCCGTACTTCATTGCCAGACAGTGTGAATGCCTACCTTAGTTTAGCTTTTTCTCGGGACGGTTCCACATTAGTAGGTTCCACGTGGCGTAGGATAACTATATGGAACACACCGAGCTTGCACGTTCGCAGCCATATTGCGGCCCATTGTGCTGCGCTAGCAATATCACCACATGGGCGGCTTATTGCCTGTGCCATCGCCAATAGGATCGACCTTTTTTCAACCGTGAACATGCGTCTCGTGTCCAGCGCCACAGTAGGTTTTCGGGTTACAACGGGCCTTACATTTCTACCAACCGGGCGTAAGCTTTTGTCAGCATCTGGAGACCGCGTCTACCTGTGGCGCATCCCTAAATCGCACTTGGATAAGCGCGTTAGAAAACTAGCCTTAACCAGTATGCTGGCGGTTTAGATACCAAACCAATGCCTTGTGCTGATTGGGGGTTAGAGAATTATCTTGAACCGGTGATTCGTGAAAGGGCCGACCAGGTCGGTTGCAAATCGTTATCGCGTGCGGTGCTTGTGTGTTTTGCCTCACCGCGGATGTGTTCGGTGTCTCGCTTACACCGCTCGCGGGGTACGGTAAACGTAAACATCCCGGGAACAGCCCGTGCAACACGAAGAAGATAGCCTGCAACGCACTCCGTTCCAGATGTTCTGATCCTCTTTGTTGCGGTCGTTCTTTCGGGGCTTGTGTCACCGTTTTTGTGTCGATAGTTTCGTCCTTTGTCTAGAGGGCAAATCCTGAATCAGTTTTTGACATGCATTTGCCCACGGTTGTACCTTTAGCAATATGCTAATGACGTGCATTGCTCCGATGGAAATTATATGGTAGATCCGATTTTGCCTAAATATCACCAAATGGTGAAATCGAAAAGGTTCGACAGACTGCTTGTAAATCAACGATTCGATGCGTTGATACATTTTATCAAAACGAAGATAAACTCATTTGAGGAGCACGATCGGTCGCTCGACCGCTATATGTGTACGTTTGAGCTCTTTAGCGTCTATTGTTGGGCAAAAAAGCGCGAACTTGCACTTGCCACATTAAAGCGGTTGGATGAGTTTGATATATCCGATCAAGATCGTGAATTGGGGCTTCTAATTAACTATCTATTTCGCCTAGAAGAGTATGAACTTGCGCGTGAATTCAGCCGCCGACTAATACGTGAGGTGGAGTCAACAACGTCGCCCCCACTTCGTGGAATGTTTTTATTCTCACAGTACCGCCGGCTGCTCCAGATTCTTTGCGTGTTGGATGCCCGGGATGACGAGATTCTTCCAGTAGTAACAATCCTCAGCAAACTGGCATTTCATCATTATGACTATTCTGGAACCAGAGCCGCCGCACTTACAAGTGTTTCGGTTCCTCTTAATCGTGTTCCACCATCTGCAAACGTTATCTTGCATTCGGTGTGGGCTTACATGAAGTGCGATGAAGCGTTTGGCGGGAACCACTACCAAGACGACCTGGCGATAATTGAGGCTTGGCTGGCCCAGCTTTCTGATCGCGCCTAAAACGCATTGCGGACCTGTACCGCCAATGGTTACGGAATTCAATCCGCACGACAACGAACGTAAACGTAATCAGGTTGGGAGGCACCTTTGAAGAACGCGGCATATGACCAGATGCATGCAGGTGCGGATTGTCCCCGCTTCCTGGCGGAGGATCCAGTAGGCCTAGCCGCTTACATGAAACCGTTTGTTGCCGTAGCGGCAAAGGACGATGCCGGTTCTTATGATCACTACATGTGCACGCCTGCATTGTTCAATGCATACGCCTATGCTGGAGATAAAGCAGCCGCTGCGGAAACACTTCAAGTTCTGGACGCGATTGACATCGTTGCAATGAAGCGGATGCCAGAAACAGTATCGTTCGACCTCACAACATTGGCAGATTTTGCCCATGCATACCAGCTTGTTACAACGGCAATAACCGTGATCGATGCTGCTACTGTCGATCACGACTGTAGAACCCTTCATCTCGTTCCCGTTCATGCCACGAAACTACACTTACTTGCGACCCACGACGTTAACAACCCGGAGATACCAGTATTACTCGCGCTTATTCGCGATTTGGCGTACGGATACAAGTTCGATTGCAAAGCACTCATTGCCGCGTACGATATATTGGTTGACGCTGGTATTCTGGTAACTAAGGACGTGAACTCTCTATACTCCCTGTGGACGTCTATGAAGGTGGATGAGCGCTTTTATGGCAACCACCATGCTGATGATTTGGCGAAGGTGGACGCGTGGATAAGGCAGTTGTATCCACCACCGCACAAATTCATCTTCGAGACCAGCTTTTAACGCAGTGACCGACACCTACGCCTACCGGGCCTTTGGGGCCGCATGGCAAGGCGGTAATGGTAGCGCCAACGCCTACCGGTACGCAGGCGAGTACGGCTACACCCGCGATGGCGCGGCTGTTGAGTACGTGCAGTTGGCCCGACAACTGCAGTATCACACCAAGTTGGGGGTGGTACTTAGAAGTTGCGCGCAATCGTGGAGTATTTCAGGTTGCCTGGAAGCCCGGCGATCCACCGTTTTAACTAGGTTGCTTTCATAAATGAGATTGTTAATTCGCGCTTTACGTCATGTGGCTGAACCCGAGCTCCGTAAGGTCATCCTCCGCCAGGAAAGATGGGTACTGGCGGAAATTGCTCTATGTGCCGCGAGTTTCTCATGGGGCTATGAGATTACTTTCATGGGCGCAATTTGCAATCTCTCTAAGCCCGCGTTCCTGGTCATTATATTTGTCTTTTCGGCACTTTTGTCAGCTGCCAAGGTATTTAGATTCAGAAAATCTAAAGGCGCTGGAGCGGCAGCTATATCGATGTTGGCGCCAGTGCCATTCTTTATTCTAAACCTTTATCCGTTTTCTGCCAACCTGGGGTTGATGGCGCATGTCAAACATTTAGGTGGGGACAAATACCTGCAGCCCTGGGCGGATAAGCTGCTAAGTGAACCTATCGCGCAACTTCAGGCAACGAACCCGGGGTACAATCAGCCTGGAAATAGCGCCGTCATCCCCCTTGGGACCCTTCCCCCACAGATTAAGAATATATTGTTCTCTGGAGGCATGGATGAAGTACCGGTGACTGTGTTCCACCCTACAGACGGACGTGCATATGTCGAGATGTTTTTGTATGAGTCACGCCTTGGAAGTATGGGATTGGACGTGTATTCCACAAACGGTAACGCTGCATCAAACGATGTCGAACCCAATTCTGGTATGGATGGTTACCGGTCAACCCAATATTACAAATGGAGCCCGACGATGCGTGCGTTTTTCATATACTAACCTGGTGTAATGTACGTAGAGGAACGAGCGATGACGAAATGCCAGGGCAGTACGCGACTGCTCACCAACGCAGCCGGTGTCGTGAACGACCCACACCTACCGGGCTTTTCGTACCGCATGGCAAGGTGGCACCGGCAGCGCCCACGCATATTTAATAACGACACAGCAATTTCCACAAAATTACAGAGCCGTCGGTTGACCTCTTACCACGGAGGCTTTACACCTTAAATCTTCATGTTTTGATTTTTCTTCGGTAGAGTGCAGCGCTTAGGTGCTAACCTGGGCTTCCTGGTGCATGCCTGAATGTTAAAGCCTTATAAAACTCTAGCGACTGGGTCGGTCGTAATGATCCCTCCGGTGTTTCCAACCCATTTATGCTTTGGAAGTAGGCTACACAGGCATCCCGCCACATTTGTGCATCACGTGCCTGTATCTGTAGAAATGCGGAAACTTCATAAAACCGTGCAGGGTCAATGGTATCGCGCAGGGTTGACCAGAGTGCGCGGTTACGTTCCACTCCCCTTAATCCCCTATCATAATGGTACACGATCTCTTCCCATAGGGTTTTCCCGTTTGGCATCACAAAACCCCATGACAAGTGATGAAACCAGAGCAGCAAATTCTCCGGAACATCGTAGGGGCTTGAGTATAATCTTGCTAACTTTGCCGAGTATTGCCTTACAGTTCCACTCCCTGCATCTGTTCTGTCGAATCCTATGCCCTTTGCATCTGCGCAGTTATAATACGTAGGATTCCAGTGCGAGCGCCCGGTATCTTCTATCCACGGCGCAGGCCCGTGGTGGTGCCCTGTACCCATCTGATGCGTCAATCCCAGCGGTGCCATGTAATTCACTGCAGTCTCATAGGACATTTTCATGATGTCGGCAATTGTGCGCATCCCGTTGGGGTCATTCGTTAAGGTCAGCATGATCCACTCAAGGGCAACCTCGTCGGCATCGCAGTCAGGGTTCCACGCAAACCGACCAAAAGAGTACCAGTTAGCTTGATCAAACGTCGAACCACACCAGTTTCTTGCAGAACCCACATTTGCCACACCTGCTACCAGGCTGAGCCTCGAAGCAAACATGGAACCATCGATAACTCTTGCAACGATGTTTCCGCAACCTCGAGCATCCAAATCCGTAGAGAAGACCTCCTGCCAGAGGTTACCCAAATACACCAGGTGGGTTTCGAAGCCAAGGTATTCTTTCGTAATTTGCAACTCGATACCAACATTAGTTTCAGGCATCGCACCAAATAACGGGTTGATAGGCTCTCTTGGCTGAAAATCGAGCGGCCCGTTTTTTACCTGCAGGATGACGTTCTTACGGAAAAGACCATCAAACGGTATCATCTCCGAGTAGCATTGGCCAACCCGATCGTCCGGTACGTCGTCGGAGTAAACAAAGGCTCGCCAGATCACTACCCCACCCCACGGTTCAAGCGCATCCGCGAGCATATTTGCACCATCTGCATGCGTGCGGTGAAAATCCTGTGGACCGGGCTGTCCTTCTGAGTTTGCCTTGACCAGAAAACCACCAAAATCAGGAATGAGCTTGTAGATGCGATCAGCAGTTTGTTTCCACCAGGCCTTGACTGCAGCGTCACAGGGATCGGCAGTGGCCAACTCTCCACTCTCCATCGGGGAGCTGAACTTTGCGGATAGATAGACTCGCAATCCGTAGGCCCTAAAGCGATTTGCCAGAGCCGCCGCCTTCTCTAAGAACGGATCCGTCAGCGATTCGGAACTAGCGTTGACGTTATTAACCACGGCGCCGTTAATCCCAATCGAGGCATTCGCTCTGGCGTAATCCACTAGCCGCGGATCTAGATATTCTGGTAGCTCCCACCAGTTAAAGATTGACCTGCCAGCATAACCTCGTTCAACCCAGCCGTCAAGATTGTCCCAGTGGTTTAACAAACGGAGTCTTGATTTGGGAGCACTTTCTATCTTTGTGTCGGCATCAAATCGACCCATCTGTATCGCCCTTAACAAGGCAAATGCGCCGTATAGCAACCCGATTTCTTCGTTTGCTGCAATCACAGTTGTGGCAAATCCATTAACGATTACCGGACAGATGATGTAGCCCTCGCGACCAAGTCCATCGAGTGGCAAATCTAGCGATGCCACCAGCGGTAATGTTGTCGGAGACCCCACTAGTAGCCCACCGTCGGCGCTAACAGCGGATTCTGATGACGGCGCACATCCCAACATGCCGCCTACACCCCTATTAATCTCATCTCTGGCGGCTGCCAATATAGGCGACAGCATAACGGTTGGCAACACCACGTATTTCAGCAGGAGGCTGCAGTACGCGCGGTAACGTGGTTCTAGAGGGCGGTATCTCAGCCAAAGTTCGTAGCCATCTTCCACAAAACCCGTTGCAGGTATTTCAGAGCCCGGGCCGTCACACGAGGTTGCGTCAGGCATTGGTCACTCCCAAAAATAAATTTGTACGCATTTTTAACCGAGCTCTCTAGCGACGTAGGTCGTGTACATCGTACGATACCACCATGGATTTACCTGGCAAGAGTAATCTTCAGCAGTAGCAGTTGCGATGGTAACCAGATGAGTTTACCGGTATTATACTTGTTAGAAGGGGGACGATCTTTGGAGAAAGACCGCCTAGCCGCGTTTAGCGATGGAGTTATCGCCATCCTAATAACGATTATGGTGCTTGAGCTTAAGGTGCCGCATGGGGATGACCTCCACGCGCTTTCAACTGTTGCACCAACTTTCTTGAGTTACATGTTGAGTTTTGTCTACGTAGCGATCTACTGGAACAATCACCACCACATGCTATTTACCGTGAAGACCGTAAACGGAAATATACTGTGGGCCAACATGAACCTGCTATTTTGGCTCTCAGTCATTCCTTTTACCACAGCTTGGGCAGGCGAAAATTATCTTTCAAAGTTACCAACCGCCATATATGGAGTGGCTCTGCTTCTAGCAGCCGCTGCCTATTTCTTGCTTCAATCTGTGATTGTATCCGCCCAGGGAAAGGAGTCACTCCTTGCGCGGGCAATTGGTAAGGACATCAAGGGCAAGGTGTCGCCTCCCCTATACTTAGCAGGCGTAGTCCTCTCATTCATACACCCGTGGATTGCAGACCTCATCTATGTCTTTGTTGCTGCGATGTGGTGCATCCCCGACCGTCGCGTAGAGAGGCTAGTTAAAAAGTAGCAAACAGATTTCGTTTACGACCACGCAATAGCGGCACGTCTCCGGCCGGCCATTCTTTGGTATCTGTCAAAGGATCGTGCGCACATCCGGAGTGAATGACAACAAACTGGTCGCCGACAGGCTAAGGCTTGAAATGGTTGCAAGATACTATCTCGCGGAAGGCTGATTACAAACCAGGCAATACCTGTTTGTTAGTTGTGACCGAGGAGGAAGATGCATGGGCGCTTTAGACCGACGGGGCTTCGTTAGATTGATAGGCACCACTGCCGTCTCGTTCTTAGAACTCCCAAACATGCTGGGTTCGAATGCTGCTGATGCATCACGACGAACCCCGGAGATTCAAAATCAAAATCCCCTTTCCATACATGAATTGGCCGAACAGTTTTCTACACCGCCAAACAGTGCGCGCCCCTGGGTCTACTGGTTCTGGTTGGCTGGAAACCTGACACGCGAGGGCATCACCGCAGATCTTGAGGCCATGAAACGTGTGGGCATTGGCGGCGTACTGATCATGGAGGTAGACCAGGGTACTCCCCCTGGCCCTGTACACTTTATGAGCCCAGAATGGCGGGGCATGTTCAAATTTGTATGTACCGAAGCAGAGCGACTAGGCTTGCAGGTTAATATGGACAACGCCGCCGGGTGGTGTGGCAGTGGCGGGCCCTGGATTACTCCGGACATCTCGATGCAGCGGGTAGTTTGGACCGAGGCACGGGTAAATGGCGGTAGCGTTAACGTTTCATTGCCGCAACCTGACAGCGCGTACAACTATTACCGCGACATCCATGTGCTAGCATTCCCTACACCTGCATTGGATCGATCCGGAAAGGGCTACCATCTACCAAACTTTGAGAACCTAACACTGGGAGGATCAGGTGGCGCCGAGGATGATCTGCCCACCAGCGCACACTGGCCCGCTGTTCCAGCAGGAGCACGCATTATGCGCACAGAGATGCGCGATCTAACGGCTGACATGGATGCGACAGGTCACCTAATCTGTAAGTTACCAGAGGGTGACTGGACAATCATACGCTTCGGACACACCACCACGGGGGTGCCAAACCACCCAGCTCCGAAAGGCGGACTTGGTCTTGAGTCCGATAAGCTAAGCAAACTTGCAACTACGTTCCATTTCGACTCTTTCATTGAAAAACTGGCGGAGGACGTGCAGCCACTCAATGGACGTTCTCTGGTTTCGACACACATTGACAGCTGGGAGACCGGTACACAAAACTGGACACCAACCATGCTTGCCGATTTTAAGCGACTAAGGGGATATGACTGTGTAGCCTTCATGCCTGCATTAGCCGGTCGAATAGTAGATAACTTGACAGTAACCCAACGTTTCCTATGGGATTGGCGCAAGACCATCTCGGACTTGCTCGTTGAAAACTATGCGTTGACGATGCGCGGTCTGGCACAGAAACGAGGTCTCAGGCTCTCGATTGAGGGGTATTCTGGCGTCCCGGCTATAGAAATGCAGTACGGGGGTGTAGCGGTTGAACCAATGAGCGAATGCTGGTCGTGGCCGCGCTATGGCAGTTCGCAGTCTGTGACCGAGATGACCTCCGCAGGCCACGTTTACGGAAGGCGCATCATTGGTCAGGAAACCTGCACTGCCGGCGCCGATGAGCGGTGGCAGGGCCATCCCGCAAATATAAAGGCAATATGCGATTGGACATTTTGCCAGGGTGTGAACAGGTTTGTGTTTCATAGGTTTGCAATGCAGCCCTGGACAAATCCTCATTATGCACCCGGAATGTCTATGGGGCCGTGGGGCCTTCATTACGAGCGTACACAAACATGGTGGGAAATGTCGCACGCCTGGCACGATTACGTCTCACGCTGTCAACACCTCTTGCGACAGGGTTTGTATGTCGCGGACATTCTGTATATGCAGGCAGAAGGCGCGCCAGAGGGAACGCCAGTAATGCCCGGCGCAGGCGACCCCAATTATGAACCAAAGTATAAACACGATGCTTGTCCTGCCGACGTCGTTATGCACCACATCTCGGTGAAAAATGGTCATTTGGTGCTCCCCGATGGGATGTCTTATAGAATACTAGTGCTTCCTGAATCGCCAACCATGACACCGCAACTGCTGAGAAAACTAGCTCAGCTCGTACGAGATGGAGCCACAATCATTGGACAGCCACCAACAACCTCGCCAAGCCTGGAGAACTATCCCCAATGTGACGACGAGGTTGCTACCCTTACGCGCGACCTGTGGGGTAATAGCCGGATTATCACAAATAAGTCGGCGCAGCAGGTTCTTGCGGAACGTAACGTGGTTCACGACTGTTCCTCCAGTGCAGATATCGCATTCTGTCACCGCACAATGCCGGAAGCTGAGATCTATTTCGTTTGCAGTAGAACTGACTGGCCAGTCACGGCACGTGTTACATTCCGGGTAACCAACCACGTACCTGCCATATGGAATCCCCAGAGCGGTAAGATTGAGCCGCTTGGTGCTTATGAGTGCAAGCAAGATACAACGACTATTTCGCTAAACTTCGAACCCCATGGTTCAATATTTGTGGTGTTTAGGAAAGATACCGAACCGGCCTCGTCCGTGGTGAAATTGATCCACAATGACACCGACCTCCTCACCAGCGGGTGGGGACCTTCCTCAGTTAAAGATGTACACGTTGTTTCGGCTATTTACGGCCCTGCCGGCGATCCAGACCGCACGCGCAATGTTACCAATATCGTAAGCGATCTTGTTGACCACGGGCGACTAAGCTTCCCTGTGGTGGAAGTAGCAAGTATTGGCGGGGATCCGGCGTATGGTGTGGTGAAAACGCTCACCGTAACTTTTACCCTCCACGGTAATAATCATACAGTGAGTGCACAGGACGGCGACGCCTTCTCATTTGCTCACCTTATCGCCATTCCAGCTGTGCCCGTTGCATCGGTAATTAGTACTGGCAAGGGCATCCAACTGAGCGCTAGTTCTCCAGGCACCTTCACCTGTACATTTAGCAATGGTGATCGCCGGGCAGTGGAAGTTCCGGGCCCGCTCGTTCCGCTGCCTATCGATGGTCCATGGCAGCTCACCTTCCCTGAAGGCTGGGGCGCTCCAGCGTCAGTAACCCTTAGCCGGCTGATGTCTTGGAGCGAACACGCCAACGAAGGAATCAAGTACTTTTCGGGTACCGCACACTACCGCACATCCGTCACGCTCCCACGAGCTCTGAATACCGGTGAAACACCCGGCCTAAGGCTGCTACTTGACCTCGGAAATGTCGCAGTCATGGCGACAGTGTACGTTAATGGCAAACCTGCTGGAACCTGCTGGAAGCGACCCTTCCTATTGGATGTCACCCACCACTTGCATCCTGGCGTCAACGCCCTAGAAATTTACGTAGCAAATCTCTGGATCAACAGGCTAATTGGTGATCAGCAGCTGCCAGAGGATTGTGATCGTGCGCCAGATGGGCACCTCGTCTCGTGGCCAACCTGGCTGCTGGCTGGGCAGCCAAGCCCCACTGGTCGTTTGACGTTTACGACGTGGCAATTGTGGCACAAAACAGATCCACTCCAGGAGTCCGGTCTGTTAGGACCAGTGCGGATAATACCCATCCGTGAGATGATGGTATGAACGATTGGAGCACAACGTACTATGGAGCCTGAACACGCCGCAAAGCACCTCACGACTTGATGGACGCCAGAAGCAGGACCTTTAGCAGAGGCACGCGTCTTCAAGATGCTGTGCGCACTAATGTTTTGGGTTCCGCCGCGTTTGGCTGATCGTGCCGATGACACCCGCATCCGCCCGTTAAGCAAGATGCCATCGATTTGAAGGCGCCTGTTGAGAGGTTCCCGCTATGATTACCTCAACAATCCACGCCGGCGTTTTAAGTTTGCATAGAGTGCCAGGGTAGAAGACAGCGCCCACGGCTCCGATAACAAGGTCAACACCTTGTCGCTGGCCGCCGGCCGCGAGCGGTAAGGTATACTTGCACGCATGGCGATAGTATCCGCCTGACTTATGCTGGAGTTTTACATGACAGATTCGGAACGTAAAATTAGATCGACGACAATTGTCGGCGTTCGCCGCAACGGTACCGTCGCGATTGCTGGGGATGGACAGGTAACCTTGCAGACGACTGTACTAAAACACAGCGCGCGCAAGGTACGCAAGATATACCAGGGTAAGGTTATTGCTGGGTTCGCGGGGTCCGTTGCAGATGCACAGTCGCTCTCTGATACATTTGAGCGACAGTTGGAGTCGGTTTCTGGAAACCTCACGCGCGCCGCAGTAGAGTTCGCGAAGCAATGGCGAACGGATCGGGTTCTTCGTCGCCTGGAAGCAATGATGATTGTCACCGACGGTAGTCTGCTATACATCCTATCTGGCGATGGCAATGTGGTGGAACCAGATGACGGTGTTGCAGCGATTGGATCTGGCGGAATGTTCGCATCTGCAGCAGCCAAAGCGCTCGTTTCAAACACGCAGATGAACGCGCGTGACATTGCACTTGAGGCTATGAGAATAGCAGCGGAAATCTGCATCTACACTAACACGCACTTTACGGTTGAGGTGTTGCCTGCCGAAGCACAGGACTAAGGCTTCCAACCTGTGCCCTTGTCTGTGTGAGCCCGGCGGCTGATGCTGCCATCCTCCTGCACACACGGTTAGTTAATGGTTTTCCACCGCATTCGGAGAAATGTATTGATGCCCTATTCAAAGATTCTTGTGGCGGACGATGACGCCCTCATAAGGTTGGAACTATCTACAGCCCTTAAGGACCTTGGGTTTGAGGTTGTAGCAAGTGTCTCCACTGGTACTGAAGCGTTAGATTACGCTAAGCGCAACAGACCAGACCTCTGTATTCTAGATGTTCATATGCCGGGTCTAGACGGAATTGCAGTTGCAGGTGAGCTTGCGGGGGCGAGAATCTGTCCGGTGCTGCTGTTGACTGCCTACAGCGATATGGACATTGTGGATCGGGCTAATCGCGCTGGAGTCATGGGCTTTATTGTCAAACCCTATCGTACTGAAGAGCTACTGCCAACGATAAGGCTTACACTCTCCCGGTATCGAGAAATGACTGCACTCTCTAATGCACTGGAGGGCTTACAAACCCAGGTGTCTACGGACCGCTTGTTATCCCAGGCCCAACGAATACTCATGCTTCGAGAGAATCTCACCGAGCGTGAGGCCTTAAGGCGGCTGCATGCTCAAAGCACGTCTATGGGCAGAGACATCCAGGCCGTTTGTGAGGCCATTATACTCACTGCGGAGTTAGCGCACGATTTGCCAAACCGTCGTTAAGGTATGTTTCCCAATTTCTAATGCGTGCATTCTTAATTACTATTGTGATCTTAACTTTTACCCTTCCACATACGTAAAAATAATGATTGCGCGGACAATCAGATTGTGGTAGAATGACTTAACTGCTCGTCAAGATGTCCGTGGCAGCCATACATCTGTGTGCTTTGGGAGGAACCCATGCGACTAATCCAGGCCGGGGTTGGCGGATTTGGAAATAGCTGGATTTACACGGTTCGTGATACGCCAGGCTTTGAGCACGTCGCTCTTGTTGATCCAAGCCCGGCTGCACTTGCCAATGCCGGAGAGATTGCAGGCGTTCCGCCCGAGAGGCGTTTTGCGTCCATTGATGACGCTCTATCCGCCATCGACGCCGACGGACTTATTGACTGCACACCTGCTGCGTGTCACTACGATACTACCTGTACCGCCCTGCGAGCTGGCCTTCACGTATTGGCGGAAAAGCCGCTGAGCGAGTCGTTGCAAAAGGCTGAGCTCATGGTACGCACCGCAAAACAGTGCGGCCGTACGCTTATGGTTACCCAGCAGTTTCGCTACCACGACCAGCCACGATTGCTGCGTAAATTAATTGCAGAGAACCAGATTGGTGCCGTTGACCACGTGGCGGTAGAGTTCCAGATTCAGGGGCTTCTCTTTGGCTGGCGGAAGACTATGTCGCAGCCATTCCTGATGGATATGGCGATTCACCATTTCGACCTCATGCGTTACCTGCTAAATGCGAACGCTGTGCGCGTGCAGGCCCACACGTGGAATCCACGAATTAGTAATACGGCGGGCGATATGAACGCGTTTGTCTGGATTGAGTTCGATAATGGTGTTCATGTCAACTACACCGGCTCATTCGCCGCGCCAGGTACCGACACCGGCTGGAACGGCCGATGGGCAATTACAGGTGACACCGGATCGCTCGTGTGGAACCCGCGGGATGACTGGGGGCCGGTGCGTATATTCCGGCAAAAGCAGGATCTCAGCGTCTATACCGAGCAGCACTTCTTCTCACCGCTTCCGGAACCGTGGGGTGAGGCGCTGTGGGCCGATTCTATTGGACCAAACGGACACCAGTATGATTTGTATCACTGGAAAGCCTGTAGCGAAAGTGGAGCAGAGCCGGAAACCAGCGGCAGAGATAACCTCAACACGCTCGCTCTCACGCTTGCCGCGGTAGAATCGGCTGAGACCGGGCGTCCTGTGGATGTCGCACAGTTTCCTGCCATCCCGGCCAAGTTGCAGGAGTTGCAGGCGCAGCTGGTTGGTTAACCCAACTCAGCTGCCGTCCCGATTAGGGATGTCCATACGTCCCCAATCGGGTCCCCTGTTTGACCCAATGGGAATGCCCATCCACATAGGCGATATTCGCACCCTCTAAATGCCGCTGAAAATCTATACTCGTGCCCGGGTCGGCGGCATTGCGCTTCATGTCTGTAGAGTCGTACATTAGGTAAGTCTGCTCAGGGGTAAGGATTGATTGCGTTGCCTTGCCGCCACGTTTTGAGTTGAACGCGTAGCCATAGACATTCCTTTGTGCTGTACGGTAGCGCAGTTGCGCCGACGGACAGTGAAGACTATCCGGGTTCGTAGGCGTACCGTGCGCTCCCGCAGAAAGGTACACAGCGGCCATGTCCATCCAGGACGGCGACGCAGGCAAAGTCCCATCCCAGTCTAGTGCGTACATCTTCAATGCAACACCGTCCTTGTGCTCATTACCCATGCAGAACTCTCGCAGGGATGCACCACGTCCGCTTTCAAATAGCGGAATTGCAAGGTAAACAGCAAGCACAATGACGCCTACAAAAAATGCACCCAACCCCAGCTTGCTCGCTCCGCCAGAGGCTAGTTTCTTGCTAGATAGCGGTACTATTACAGGTGGCTCTTCGTTCATAGCTCATACACCTTTCGACGCAGTAAGTTTTGCGCGGCATGTGCCACGTAAGCTACTTGTAGTACGTAAACTAAAGCAGGTGAAGGTGCCGAGAGGCTTGCCCTGCCGTTAAGGCTAGAGCCACCGCATCACCGCAATCGATTGGATCTACTGCCATGACACTTCGAATTGGATCTGTACCATACCTCAATGCAAAACCCCAGGTTGACTGGTTTCACTCATCCGCTTGTGACGCCGATGTAGAGATTACCTATGCGGTGCCTTCTGAACTAGCTAAGATGCTGCAACGAGGCGAGCTTGATGCAGCAAATGTCTCTCTGTTTGAGGCGATCCGTAATCCCGACCTGAGGATCATACCGGGCATATCAATCTCGGCTACTGGCGAGGTAAAAAGTGTACGTCTCTTTTCAAAGGTGATCGTTACACAGGTTACGTCGGTCGCCCTCGACACTTCGTCCCTCACATCGAATGCCCTTTTAAGGATATTGCTGAACGAACGATATAACCTCTCCCCAGAGTATCACTATCACCACCCAGATATCATTGAGATGTTGCGCCAATATGACGCGGGCCTGATTATAGGAGATCTTAAGCTATTCGATCTGGAAAAAAACACCTTCGAACTCGACCTCGGAAAAGAGTGGTTTGACCTTACTGGGCTGCCATTCGTGTATGCCTGTTGGCTTGCAAGGCCCCAGGCACCGAGGCAAGAGCTAACTGATATTCTCACCAAAGCGAGGGACTGGGGAATCGCACATCTGGATGATTTGGTAAAGAAATGGTCAACAAAAATGCAGCTTCCATTCGAGCGGACCTATGATTACCTTGTCAATGTAATGGATTATCGACTCACGAAGGAACAATGTGCAGGTGCTTTACTGTATCAGCAAAAATGTGTTGAACACGGTCTTGTACCCAGCGGACCCTGTCTGTCCTTCGACTAGTGTTGCGACAAACTGCCCGCCGCCGCTGCACTAATACACCTTCAATTTGTCACGCTCAAACTCAACACTTCATCAGGATTGGCGACACATACTCGCTTCATAACCTCGACCTTTCCGGTTAGCAGGTATCATAAGTAGCACTACAACAAGTAGATTAAAACTAGTGGATGAGGCTTTGTTATCAATTGCATCGAAACATCCCGCGTTTCAACTCGCGCTTTCGCTTACTAAACGCAATGAGCGTGCAAACATGGGAAAGTATCTCGTCGAAACCTCCTCGTTCGTCAATCAGGCATTGCGATCGCATGCGGCTGTAGATGCTGTTTTTGTAGTGGATGGAGCACCGGAATCTATCCACCAGCTCTGTGCTGAGAGAGACCTACCGCTATACACCACATCACGTGGGCTCATGCAGAAGCTTGTCGGCACCACCTACGAGACCGATGTAACGGCTCTTGCTGTGGTGGGCAAAGCGGAAGCAAATCTCAGCCAGGTTGTCGATGGCGGCGGTCTACTTCTAGTAGGAGAGAGTATTCAGGACCCGCGCAACGTAGGCGTACTTATTCGAACCGCTGAGGCAGCGGGTTGCAGAGCAATCGCCCTCTCTGCCGATAGTGCGGAGCCATGGTGCCGCGCCGCTGTACGGTCCAGTACGGGCTCCGTTGTGCGCCTGCCAATTCACCTCTACTCCGCTGCCCAGGACATCATTCTACCGCTGAGGAGCGCGGGCTTCACTGTGGTGGCTGGTTCAGCCCACGCACCAGACTCGGCACTTGTAACCAATCTAACAGGCAGACCTATGGCAGTTCTAGTGGGTAACGAGACCACCGGGCTGCGGCCCGAGACTACCCAGATGGCATCGAAATTCGTAAGCCTGCCAATGCAACCAGGAGGCCCTTCGTCACTCAACGTCACGGTTGCTGCGGGTATTCTTCTGTACCTGACGTTAGGTCCACGCTGCTAGCAGGTGCAAAAACCCGTTCATTCGAACAACGGCTACCCAAAGTAGACCTGATATCCTTGAACAGCACTACCCGCCCATACCCCGGTTAACCCCCAAACGATGCCCGCAACCGCAAAATGGCCCAAGGCAAGACCCAGGAAAAGCGGTACGAGCCGCCTATACAGCGTCATCCCTCCGTAGCGAAGTGTAAGGCTTTTTAAGACCCACACGGTGAGAAATGGTCCCCATATGAGGCTTCCAAAACTGCACGTCATGCAGTATCCGATAGGGTTAAACCAGAAACCAGCGTACCTAAGGCGAAGAGCGTAGAGTACGACAGTTGTAAACCCACCAAAGGCCGTAGCGAGTGTGTGCGTAGTATCGGGCAGTTTTGGCGTCACCGAGTACGAGAATGCGGCGCTATATTGGGTGGTTGCAATCCAGTCACCCCAGATGCCCCCGCGAAGCTGCATTGCCCCATACCGATAGTAGGCAGTAAGGTGAACGTACCACCCCATAACAAACCCAATGGCAACCGCAGCCACTAGCATCATGAATATACGACGCGCGGATGCTCCCGTTCTGCGGGCCAACTCTAGCCCCTCACCCTGGTAGGCGCAAAGCTCCGGAAAATAACCTCTCGAAATCGAGAGGAACATCGTAAATACCGGTAACGTTCCCGGCCCCAATGCAGTAAACGGTGCAGACCCAAACGCGTTTATAAGGAGATCGTGTTGCATTTCGAACGGAAACAACCAAACCAACGGTACTCCCGCCTCGGCGCGAAGCCGTGCATAGACAAGTGCAATGGCGACAACCAGCGCAAGGTACAGTAACGAGGGCCACCAACCCAAACCACTAACCCACATAAAAGTCCAACAGAATAGAAACCCCGCTGTGGTTCCTAAAATCAGCCATCGGAAAGTCACTCCCTCCGGGCCTGCTTTTCTTTCGCCAAGTCGCGCACTCATCCATGCCAACCGTAGGTGCCGGCGCGCTAACCAGATCATCACAACCGCCATGGCTACATATGCGCCTATGCCTTGAGAGCTTGAGTAGGGAAGCAGCCCGGGAGGTACCCCGGAGGCGGCACCCATGACAGCAGTTACCTTAAAGATCAGGTACGTTACCCATACCGTTAAGGATATATCCGTGGACACAAGAAATCCCAGGCCAACCAGTTCTGGGCGAATATGGTAGACCAGAGGCCGGATCTGATTTAAGGGTAGTGAGGTGAAGGCACTTCCGAAATCGATCGACTTGCCTGGGGCGGGAAACGAGGGTTGTAGCGCATGCGCGATGTTCAGGCCGTTATAAACAGCCGCGACCACAAATCCTGTCCACATCAACCTATTCCTAAAAAAGGGTACCGAGCCCACACTGGTTTCCACCATATGAAGTGGTAGAGCAACCAGCGGGAAGGCGAGCCTTTCGTCCATAGCCCACGACCGATAGAGCAGAGCCACGGCACATGCGACGCATACCCACAACATCACAAAAAAGGTGAGCCACAAAGCGATTGGCAGCAACCAGAGGTGCCATGGTACCTCGCCGCTTGGGGCACCTTCGTAAAGATGCTTTATTGCCAGAATATTGTGGGGAGCAAGGGAGGCTGGCAGGTATGGGCGACTCTTCTGTATGTTATCGGTGCGATAGTAGTAAGGAGTAGTCAACAGGCAGATGAGGAACTGCACTACTCCAATGCCCATAGTGGTACTGCTTACAGCAACGAACAGAAAGATCACCACGATTTCTGCCGTGGAGAATGGCATTCCGCGGTGGGTTATCCGCATGATCTGGTTAGCAGTCAGCAACAGAGCCAGGGCGGCAAGTGCGGGTATGGCAGGAACGCTTTCAGATACCTGCGTGGCAAGTACCATCACTTCGGATTGACGAATCCATAGAGCCGACAGCACGGCAAACAGTATGGATACAGCGATTGCCCGCCGGGATAGTCCAGTAGCAATGTGGCTGCGTGCAGGTTCTGGCGGCTTGTCTTCCAAGGGCGTGCCTCGTGATACGGTGTTGTAACACAAAACCCAACCAAAACCTTGTCCGGCTTACGGCACCAATAAGTGGCTGCAGGTCCTATTCATGGCCTACACGGGAACTGCAACCATCGCCGTAATACCTGCGGGACCATTAGAGAGGGTAAATGTGCCATGAAGGTCGCCGCGAACCAGTGTCTCGACAATCGAGAGGCCCAGGCTATCCGAGGAGCGGTAGGTAAATTCGTCGGGCAGGGGAACGCCATCGTTAGTGACCTGCATACATATTTCCCCATCAGACTCGTGAACAGAAATCGCGATTTTGCCCACATCCAGAGTACCAAAGCCGTGTTCTACTGCATTTTGAACCAGTTCGTTGAGTACAAGCGCCATGGATGTCGCCTTCTGGAGAGGTAGTACGCAGTCATCTCCATCCACTTCCATGCTAATGTGCTTGCCAGGCGGAACAACACTCTGCTTCGTAGCATGAAAGATTGATTCCGCCACCTTCTTGATAGAAACGGAATCGAGGTCATCCCGGCTAAGCAGTTCATGGACACTAGAAATCGCGTGAATGCGAGCAAGCGTGTCGTTCAGTGCGTCCTCGACTGTGGTGTATTTGGAGTACCGCATTTCGAGCCGCACCAGGCTGACTATCTGCTGGAGGTTGTTTTTGACCCTGTGGTGCATCTCCTGAATGACCGCCGATTTTACCATCAACTTCGCGTTCTCAATGGCAAGCGCCGCCTGAGAGCCCAGGGCCTGCAGTATCACCAGCTCTTCCCGGCTGAACACATGAACCCGGTCGGTGTAGCAGTTAAGTGCTCCCATCACCTTTCCCTGAAAAATGAGCGGCACGCTGGCGAGCGAAGCAACTCCCATCTTTTGAGCAATATCAGGGAAGTTGTATTCAGGAGCATTGCGCACATCGTTCAGTGTTATGATGCGCCCTTCGGCAACAGCGCGTCCCGCAACACTCTCGCCCACTTTGAGGTTGGGTTTGCCGTTGTAGTCCTTGTCATCGCTCTGTGTAGCCTTGATTACAAGCTCCTGTTTCTCGTAATCCAGCAGCATCACCGTACATACTCGGTAGCCCATGGTTCGGGCCGTCATGGTAACCAACAGGTGAAGCAGTTCCTCAAGATACATGTTAGAGGTGATCGCCTGACTCACTTCCGACAGGGTGTGCAGCTGTACCGCATGTCGCTCAAGCTGCCGGTACCTACGTGATCGTTCAATCGCGCCAGCAACCTGATTTGCTATTCCGGATAGCAACCGTACCTGGCCCCGTGTATATTCGCGAGGATGATGCGTGCGCACGTTGATTACGCCAAGAATCTCGCCACGCGTGACGAGTGGCACGGACATCATCGATTGGAACTCACCCTCATTCATCTCGGGTACGGTCTTGAAACGGTGGTCGCTCGCAGCGTTCCTGCTAACCAAAACAGGTTTACGCTCACGAGCTACCCATCCGGTAATCCCTTCACCCACCTTTAGCCGTACCTTACCAACAAGATTGGCGATGTTCTCGTCGGCCGCTCTAAGGACCAGCTCCTCCTTCGCTGCATCAAAGAGGTAGACCTGGCAGGAGTCCGTGCCAGTAATGCGCGTAGCGATTTCCGCGGTTACCTTCAGCATCTCCTCAAGGTCAAAGGCGCTTCCTGTAGCCTCGCCCACTCGGCGCAGAGCCTCCGCCTCACCTCGCTTCTCCTCCAACTCTGCCCGCAGCTGTTGTATTTCATTGTGAGCCTCTCGTACCTGGCGGTCGCGCGCGTCTAGCTCCTCCTGCAGCAGCGTTACGTCGGGATCATCACTGCGACGCAACGCCGCAACCAGGCGCCTGGCTCTAGGTGTTCTAAAGCGGTATATTCGTTCGCGCATGGGGCTCCTCGGCTCACACGTTGTGAGCGATAATAATTGCTTCCGCTATTTCGCGCATAGACTTGCGCGTGTTCATCGACTGCACCTGGATTCGCCGAAATGCCTCCTGCTCTTTGAGGCCATACTGATCCATCAAAATGCCCTTGGCACGGTCCACTACTTTGCGTGTTTCTAACTTGTCTTCCAGGTCGGCAGCCTGCTCTTCTATACGTGAAAAGGCATCCCAACGGGCAGCCGCAACCTCAATTTGAGGCATAAGATCGGCCTCTTTAAACGGCTTCACCAGGTATGAGTATACTCCCGCATCTTTAGCCCTAGATACTAGATCCAATTGGCTGTAAGCCGTGAGCAAGAGCACAGGCGCAATCTTCTCGTCCGTAATGATCTTGGCGGCATCGATACCATCCATCTCCGGCATCTTGATATCGAGGAGTACCACATCAGGCTTCAGGGTACGTGCCAGTTCTACAGCACGTGCACCGTCCGCTGCCTCGCCTATTACCTCGTAGCCACAATCTTCCAGCATCTTTTTCAAATCCAGTCGGATTATTGGCTCATCATCTGCGATTACAATGCGCAGGACCTTCTCGTCCATCCCTATGCTCCTTCTCCGCGGCCTAAAATTTGGGTATCGTGATTGGTTTCAGAGGAAAGCTGAAACGGTGCGCGAGTGCAGCGTGGAAGTTGAACGTGAGGATAGATCGAGGGGATAGCGTTGCCCACAATGTACTCAGGCACCGATGCTCCATATCTCGGCCTCACCCTCGAAACCGAGCGGACTATGCTGAACACAAAGGACTGGGCTCAGATTGCGGTATTATAAAACAAAATCTACTGAAATGTCAATCCAGCAGGTGGTGAATGAACTTCAACGATCCGCTTGACACAGCCCCTGATGCTAGTGTTAGTACGCTAGGCAAGCTTGAGCATACTGCACGTAAGCAGGGATACGTCGCCGTTGCTGTAGCTGTTTTGCTGCTTGCACTTTACCAGATCTCCCAGCGACTGCCATCCAACCAGTGGACTATTCTACTCACCACATTTCTGTCGCTACCCATCACCATCGTATTTGCCGTAGCAGTAGCACGAAGCATGAGCAACCGCCTTACCCTGGCACTGTGCGGAATGGTTTCACTGTTTATATTTCTACCGGTTAGCCTGGGACGCGTTCTCATCGCCGCGAATCCTTCGTTGCTGAAATCTCCTTTCATACCCGTCCTAAGAGTCTTGGTGATTTTGTACGGAGCGGTGCCCGGGCTCGGCCCCTTGTTACTCATTGTGGCCGCTGCCGTACTTGGGGTATTGGTATCGTTGCTGGTCAAGGAGATGAAAATACTCTTACCCATGGCCGCTGTGCTGGCGCTCATGGATCTGTGGGTTGTGTTTGGCGGCGGGCTTGTGCACACTGCCGTACATGCCCCGCCACAAAAGGCCGCGGTTGCAAAAACCGCTATGCGTGCTTTCAGCGCTACCCTTCCTACAGTGAAACCCCCAGCGCGCGGTGCGGAACCACTAGCGGCTAGTGTTGGTTTTGCCGACTTTCTGTTCATCAGCCTCTTTTTTGCCTGCTTCTCCCGATTCGATGTAAGTGAAAAGCGCATTCTCGCTACTCAGATCGTGCTGGTTTCGGTACTCACAGTTTACATGGGGCTCGTGTACGCACTTGGCTCCGACCTGCCAGCATTAGTGCCAATATCCATCGTAATAGTCGCGATGAACATGAAGGAGTTTCGGTATACGCGCAGTGAGCTTTTTGCACTGGCGTATGCCTGCGTTTTCATGGTGCTGCTGCTTGGCGGTTTCTGGTGGCTGGGTCGACGGTGACCACTCCCGCGCCACTTCAGATTGTGACGGTTGACGCCTTCGCGGATCGGCCCTTTACCGGAAATCCGGCAGCCGTTTCGTATTCTGATAAACCGCTTTCCACCGTGTTAATGCAGGCGATTGCTTCCGAGCTCAACCTCTCCGAGACAGCCTTCGTCTACCCTCTTCCAGGCGGGACCTATCACCTCAGGTGGTTTACGCCCACAGCCGAGGTGGAACTTTGCGGGCACGCCACGATGGCGGCAGCGCACGTGATGTGGGAGCGTTCGATCGTGGCAAGGGGTGAGGCTATATCCTTCACCACGCTCAGCGGAATACTCAGAGTTGGGCTTATTGGCGACTTGATAGCGATGGATTTCCCGGCAGAACCTGTCGATTTCGCTGAACAGCCGTCAAAAGCATCCGCGATAGAGGACGCAATTGGAATGAGCGTGCTCGCAACTGGACGAAATCGCATGGATTACCTCGCAGTGCTTGGCAGTGAGGCGGAGGTGCGCCGTGCAGCACCTGACATGTCGGCGATTGCGGCCCTACCCGCACGGGGACTTATCATCACCGCGCCTGCGGACGAAACCAGGCAATATGACTTCGTTTCGCGCTGCTTCTACCCCGCCGTGGGAGTGCCAGAAGACCCCGTTACCGGTTCGGCTCATTGCGCCCTGGGCCCCTACTGGGCAGACAGGTTGGGCCGTGCCACGCTTGTGGGATTGCAGGCTTCATTACGAGGCGGTACCGTACGCGTAGAATGCCAACCCAATCGCGTAGTGATTAGTGGGAATGCTGTTACAGTGCTTGTTGCTGAAATGACTCTTAAAAATTCATCTCTTTTTAGCCTATAATGTTGCAGAATAAATACAGGTATTAGTGCGAGGTGTGAATAGACTGACAGTGCACACAATTCCGTGCCACGCCGTCTTTACCTGTAATTTAATTGCATCCGAGTGCATGCAATTGCGAAAGTAACACAATGACCGCAAACAATACCAACCTGAACACCACTGCCACCAAGCGTCTACCTCCCTATCGTTCACTGGATATCTGGCGCGGCATTGCAAGTTTATGGGTCATGTTATTTCACGCTGAAGCAGTGATGAAGCACCAATATGCGGGCACAGCAGGAAATCCGGTCTACCGCATCTCGGCATTTGGGCAACTCGGCGTTCAGATGTTCTTTGTGATAAGCGGATACTGCATCGCCGCAGCCGCTGGATCCGCTCTTCAGCGTGACCACGGTCCTGTTGCCTTTGCCAGGGCCCGCCTTCGAAGAATCTTCCCCACTTATTGGGCGGCAATGTGGCTCACCGCGGCACTCTCCCTTGCAGCAAGTTTTGCCGTAAGCGCACATTTTGTACATAGCAGCGTGCTAGCAGATCTCAACCTCACCACGCGTAGCCCTCAGTATTATCTGGCTAACGTCACCCTTACGGCTATACTATTTCACCACAGCCTTCTTGTAATGCAGGCCTGGACTCTCTGCTATGAGGCATTCTTCTATCTTGCAATGGGTCTATTCTTGGGCCTTGCCGCCATGCGCAAATGCGAGCAGTCACTTTTATTGTATGCACACGTATTAACGCTCACTATTCTTGCAATCCTTATCGTGCATCCCAATGCGCTGCCCTATCCCTTCAACCTGTGGAGCGAATTTGGCTTTGGCGTGATGGTGTACCAGTGCATCCGATACCCAAAAAGCAGGCTGTCGTGGCTCGTTCTCTCGGCAGCAGGAATTGAGACGTGCGTTGCGATGGTGCGCCACAATATCCTTTTCGGGCCCATCCAGCAGTCTCTGCGAGTTCAGTACGGCGGCGCATTCCTTTTTGCCTGTCTGCTCATTGTTTTGCATTCGCGGGATGCATGGCTGGTTGGCCACAGATTTGTTAAGCCATTAGCAGCTGTAGGGGTCTACAGCTACAGTCTGTACCTTACGCATACCTTTAGTATTGGCATCATCAATCAGGTAGTGAAGGTGATGCACCTGCCAGCATCTGCAAATTTTGTCTACTTTGTGCTGATGGCCATTGGTGCCATTATGTTCGCGAAAATATTCTTTGCGTACTGCGAAAAGCCGTTCCTTAGCGCCTCTGGCAGGGCACGTAGTGCAAGTGTTCTAGGCGATAACACCACGGCCACCACTGTGGTGCCAGTATCTGCAGATTAGTTTGAGCGCGTGGATATCTTGAGAGGGAAGACGTTGGCCAATCTAACATCGGGAAAAGCGCCAGGAGGCGTAAAATTAGGCCCCTACCGCACACTGGATGCGTGGCGTGGCTTCGCAAGCTTCATGGTGATGATGTATCACACCGAGCAGGTGCTTGCGCTGCAGTATCATTGCTCCTCGTTCGTTCTAGCGCTGTTTCGGTATGGTAACCTGGGGGTAAACGTCTTTTTTGTGATTAGCGGCTACTGCATCGCAGCCGCAGCAGGCGCGGCGTTGCGACGGGAGCATAGTGCCCTTGCATTCGCTAAGGCGCGACTACGGCGCATATTTCCAACTTACTGGGCTGCCCTCGCTCTAACTTCAGCGCTGGCACTGGGCCTGGAGCTATATGTAAACACCGGTCATATCCTTCACAGCGATCTTGCCAACCTGCGTATCCTCGACCAGGGCGGGATGTGGTATTTCGCTAATCTAACCCTCACTAACAATTTAACAGGAGCGTCGTTTGTCGTACCTCAAGCCTGGACCCTCTGTTACGAAGCTGCTTTCTACATAGTAATGGCATGTTTACTATGGCTGGTGGGACAGCGCCTTGGTGAAAAGGCCATGCTATGGGCGGCACATTGTGTTACCTTTGCAGCTATTGGGACGCTCCTCATGCACAAAACCATCTATCCTTTGAACTTATGGCCCGAATTTGGATGTGGAATTGTGGTATACCATTGGGTGCGGTTCCGCGAAATCCCATTGCTATCCCTCCTTGCAATTGGTTTAGTTGCCTGCTTCGTTCTGCTGGCGCGCGTAGACCACAGTCTAGCCGCCGCAAGTGGTTACATTTTCTGCTGGGTGATGATGTTGCTGCTGATATCACTTCACCCTGCCGATACTGGTATTAGTACGAGCACGATGTGCAAACCGTTGATGACCGTAGGCATCATGTCGTACAGCCTGTACCTCACGCACACTTTCAGCCTTGGCCTCGTCAACCAGGTGTTGAAGCGCGTAATCCCCCCCGGGCACTTTATTATGGGCACGCCGGAGGCGTTAATTGTATTTGCTGTTACTGCAATACCGGCTCTACTGTTCGCCTGGTTCTTTTTTAAGTATTGTGAAAAACCATTTCTCAGTGCGTCTGGACGGGCACGCATTGAATCAGAAATCAGGAGCGCAGCGGAACCCGCAGCATCTCCCGGTTGAAAGGAATCTTCATGACTCGGTTTGGCGTACAGCTGTGCAGCTTTACGGCGGCACTACTGCTATACTGCATAGGCTCCCCATCGCAGGCATTTGTTGTTCCCATTGAAGTAAACTATCCCACCAGCAGCGTGCAGTCGGTTACTGTCAACGTACCTGCATCCAGCCTTTCAAACGGGCCAATCACATCGCTCAATCTGTTGATTAACAACATAGAATACCAGGGCGAGGTTGGCGTTAACGTTAACAACACTCAGTGGATTGCACTTTCAAACTCTACTGCTCAGGCTTACGGGCCGGGCAGCCAGTATGGCGCCATCGGCGGACCAGTAACCAATTTGTGGCTCCATGTACCGTTGGCTAGCGGAGCAGCCAAAGCCGGAAACAACGTTGTACAGTTTAAGTTCCTGCACAGCGATGGTAACTGCAGCTCCTTTAGGGTGTTACAACTAAACTTCGCAACTACTAACGGGTCCACGGTGGTAGACACAACCGCGCGGACGTCTGACAACCCTGCCGACTGGCAGCCTCCCCTAAATGACAGTACGGACATCCAGATTGGTAAGGCACTTTTCACCGGCGCCACACTCGTTTTTCCGCTCACCACGACTCATATGCAGGCTCACTGCAGCAGCTGCCACGCTGCGGATGGTCGTGATCTGAAGTATTTTAACTACGACAACAATACGATCATTGCTAGAAGCGTGTTCCACGGCCTGAGCGTGAAACAGGGCGAGCAGATAGCTTCGTACATCCGCAGTTTGCCCGCATCGGAAGGCAGCGTGAACGGTCGTCCGTGGAACCCGCCTTTTCAGCCAGGACCGGGCCTTTCTGGGGTGCCGCTGAAGGAGTGGAGTGCTGGAGCTGGATTAACGGCCGTACTTGCCAACGATAGTGACGCACTTCCGTATCTCTTCCCTAATGGCATCACCACGTCCGCAGTGGAGACGATGATTACACAGGGCGCGAACCAGATTAACCCCAGGAATATACCCACCAGTCTTCCACTTCTAACCTGGAACCAGTGGCTGCCGAAAACAGGCCCAGAAGATATCGTTCCGGCTAATATCCTTAGTGCCCTCATTCAAAGAGTAGACGGTTACTATGAGCCAATTATGCTCGCTGCATCAACCCTACCCACTGCCCTCCCTCCACTAACCGGTGCGGCGGACATCTATTTCGATAACATGATGCATTCGCTGGGCTTAAGTACACCCTCGGCACAGTGGACACCCGCGCTCGCTCAAAAGGAGTATGCGCTGCAGCAGTGGTGGGCTGTGCGCGGTTGGGTAACTTTGCAGAAGGAATTTGAGGCACATCCCACTATGGCAAAAACCTGGCCGGATAACCGCCTCTTCGTGACAAGCCCTAACCGTGGCTTCATCCCCGTAGGAATGCTAACCGGCAGCAATTTGGGCGACGAATATCTCAGCAACGCCTGGTACATGGCTCAAATGGTCACCAACTCGGGCGGCAATCAGGCGGAAGGAAACGGCCCTGTAGATTATAACTATTTTTACGGACACGTTGCTAACCTGAACCAGTATGGCGGTCCGGCTCAACCTATCCGCCTGACGGAATCGATCCTCACCGGTATGCGCAACTACAATGGCAGCCAGTTGGGCCTGTATATCTGGATGGGCGGTTTTCGGCCATGGGGCGAGGGCCTCGCGCTCAAAATTATCGAACCAGCTTGGTTGCCGCTCTGGGCGGGCATCAGCTCCGACACCAAAACCGAGATCCTCAATGCCATGACGGCTGCGTATGTTGTGGGCCTGCGCCGATTTACCCCGGCTCAATACTATGCAGGAAAAGCCGCGTCCTCCACGGACATCCCGGGTTACGTCTACGGCAACTGGATAAGCGGTGTTTATTACTCCATACCTGTTCTGCACAATTTGGGTGTAAATCCCGCTATTACAAACGCGCTGGCACAATGGGCCGCAACCATTTGGCCGGCTGCAAATTGGGGATCGTTAGCAGGCGCGTAGTAGTAACAGTATTGGTAATTGCAGGTAGTTGTGATAGTAAAACAGGTCGTTCACCCGTGGCACAAACCCCGTGGTGATGATGAGAATAGGCGTGGCTGGAACCCGCAGAGAGCGGAACTAACTCCAGGCCGTTTAGCTCCTTCACCACGGAGGAACGACCCATGTTTGCACAACATAAGCTAAGGCCAGGTCTAAAAATCCTGGGTGGCCTGGCCTTACAAATACCGCTCTGTTTGCTCTCAAAACCTGTTTTGGCAGGCACTTATATGCCACAGGTTACACTTCCCATTGAGGTTGTTAGCTATGGTGGCATTGCGGCCTCGGCTGTTTCGGCTGAGGTTCCAGCTTCGGTGGACACCAGCCCTATCACCTCAATGACTATGACCATCAACAACCTGGAGTATCCTGGTGAGGTGGGCGTGCAGGTACTGGGAAACTCTATGGTAACATTGAGCAACTCGACCTGCAAACTTTCTGGCCCAACCAGCATTTACGGAGGAATTGGCGGCCAGGTCACAACCCTAACGGTAACAATACCCGTTACACCCGGTACGGTGGTCTCCGGCGGCAAGGCTGTCTGCATCTTCCGGCTGCTCAAGCCGGACCCCAACGGAAGGTGTAACACTTTCCGCGTCATCGGTTTCAACTTTCAGCGTGCCGACGGCAGCAACGCACTGCCTGCCACAGAATTTCGCTGGGATAATCCTGCACTATGGACACCGCCGCTGAACGATCCCACAGACATCGCAGCAGGAAAGCAGCTGTTTACAACAGCTACGTTGGACATCCCATTCACCCATACCGCCATGAAGGCGCACTGCAGCGACTGCCACGCAAGTGACGGCAGGGACCTGAAGTATTTCAACTATGATAACAGGTCTATTATTGGCCGCAGTGTCTTCCACGGCCTTACGGTGCAGCAAGGTGAACAGATAGCCTCTTACATCCGCAGTCTGCCAGCTTCAGAGGGAAGCATCAATGGCAGGCCGTGGAACCCCGTCTTTCAGCCGGGCCCAGGGCTATCCAAAGCACCGCTGCAGGAGTGGGCCGCAGGTGCGGGTCTTTCGGCAGTACTGAACAGTGATAGCCAGATGCTGCCTTATCTGTTTCCTAATGGCATAACCCAGGCAGCGGTTCAATCAATGATCACGCAAGGCCCAACGCAAATTGACCCACGCAACATACCCACCAGCCTTCCGCTGCTCGTTTGGGACCAATGGCTTCCGGGAACCGGCCCGCAGGACATTATTCCTGCCAGCGTGCTCACACCATTTCTAACACGCCTCAACGGTTATTACGACCCCATCGTGTTTAACCCGGCAACGCCCCATTCGCAGCTTGGCCCACTTGCAGGCGCAGAGGACATTAACTTCATCAACATGCTTGTATCTCAAGGAATGAACACGCCTAGCGCCAACTACACTCCAGCGCTGGCCCAAAAAGAGTACGCAATGCAGCAGTGGTGGGACGTCCGTGGGTGGGAAACCTTTCAAACTTTAATCGGCATACGTACCGATATGGACAAGCATTGGCTAGATAACCGCCTGTTCAACAGCAGCCCGTTTCGTGGTTTCATACCGATAGGCATGTTAACCGGATCGCAGTTAAGCGATGAGTACCTTAGCAACGCCTGGTATGCAGAGCAGCTTGTTACCAATTGCGGTGACAACCACGCGGGCGGTAATGCACCAATAGATTATGCGTACTTCTATGGGCACATGGCGAACCTGCAGCGATTCGGCGGAATACTGCAGCCGCTGCGTATGACAGAAGCGATGCTCTTAGGTATGCGGAATTACAATGGCCCCAACATGGGGATCTACGTATGGTATGGCGGATTCCGCCCATGGCACGAGGGCCTTATGCTGACAATGGTGGAACCAGCATGGACACCACAGTGGAGTGCTCTTCCCGCCTCAACCACAGCGAGCATTCTCAACGCCATGGCAGGAGCTTATTTGCAAGGAATACAGCGGTTCACGCCCACTCAATACTACGATGGCGGGGTTACCTCGCCCACCCAGACACCTGGCTATGTTTACAGCAACTGGGTGAGTGGAACCTACGAAACGATACCGGTACTGCAAAAAATGGGCGTTAGTGCCACAATTACTAACGGTCTTGCAGATTGGGCACAGCAGGTTTGGAAGACGACCAACTGGCAGGTCTTCAAAACAGCACAAGTAGTCAACTAGGAGTATCCGTAGATCACCGACTGCGTGAACCGCAGTCGGTGATCATGAAGTTATGTCACATAGCCTTGAACGAAACCAACAAAACGCAACGGTGTTAACAGTGGTGGATAGCGACCAACCTGTTGAACCAACGCCTCGTAAACCTGAGAGATTGCGCGAGATCGATCTGCTGAGAGCCACGGCTGTCTGCCTGATGGCGGTGACTCACGGTATCTTTCACATGGGCTATACTCCCGCATGGGCGTCCTATATCTCGCAGGCTGGCGTCTATTTCTGCTATGCAGGCTTCCTCATGGCCTTTGCCCTGGCACAGGGCGTCACAGCAGACGGCGCAGCCGCTAACCCGGCGAGGAGAAGGAAGCGCCTGCTGCAACTGGCAGGTTTTGCGTTACTCGCCTACTACTGCGTAGCTTTAGGCGCCTACAAGGACGAGATATTTAACAAAACTTCGAACGCTGCCATTTTACAAGCAGGTGGCACACCACTCGCCGGATCTTCGCCACTTGTAAATCTTCTCAGGCTGGCAACGCTTCTTACCGTGCCAAAGGCTGGCGACTATTTTCTCTGCTTCGTGCTCTTCCTGGCGGTCATTGCCATCTGGCCCAAACTGCCTTCTGCAGTGCAGCGCAGACCCTGGCAGGCGATGGGGGCGTCGTTGCTACTATTTGCGGGGGCTATCTCCTTGAGCTGGAAATATCCTTACACTGTGGAGATGACCGGCACGCTAGCGCCAATTCAGGGCTGGTGGCTCATGACTATCGGCATGAACGCGGGTTCGCGAGTCTTTCCGTTATTTACCTATGCACCACTTCTTACCGCAGGAATCATTGCCGGTGGTTCCTACTTGCACAGCGAAAATCGGCAGGACTGGTTGGATCGAGTGAGTGCATTTTCGATTGCTGGGGCCGTGATCACCGCCCTCATCAGCTTCGCCTTCTGGCCGCCGCCACTCTTGAAGTCGGACGGGCCACTGGCCCTCTCAACCGCCGTCCTTCCGGGTGCCCAGCCCGGTATAATCTACCTCGTAGGCGCAACATGCTGGTCTCTGCTAATATGTGCCCTCTTCGCGCGTCTACTGGCCGCCCGTTCCGCAGTGCACGACTGGCCCGTTACACGGTTCTTGACATTTACGGGTCAGAACTCGCTATGGATCATCGTATGGCAGTACGTCTGGATTGTACTGGGAGTCCGAATCCTGCACCCACAGGTCGGAAACAGCCGGGCAATTCTCTTCCTTTTTACAATGGTTGTGCTGCCGCCTTTCGTCGTCCACGTGCTCAAATCTGTGCGCAGCACAAATAGGCCTGGGTTCACGAGGGTGACTGACCGATGACGGCGACCGCGCGTAAGCAAATCTCGATGCTTGTGCCTGCGCTGCCGCCCCGACTGGATGGTATTGGGGATTACAGCGCCATAGTTGCCTCAGGCCTTGCCGTTCATCATGACGTCACTCTTATCGTCAAGGACCAGGAGCCTGCGGCGGCCGCAGTAAAAGGCGTAGCGACTATCGCAAAGTTTGCAAGCAGTCATCCCAAAGCGATACTTCAGGTTCGTGATACCATTATGCAGAAGCAGTCTCAAGGGCTGCTGGTGCAGTATAATCCCTTCTCCTACGGCAGACGAGGATTGAATCCCTGGCTGCCTGTGGTGCTGCGCCGCATTGCTGCAGCAGGTATACGGATAGGCGTGATGGCGCACGAGACCTTTGTGGTGAATGGCAGCCCTGCCTGGCGAGTTATAGGCAGATTACAACGGATGCAGTTGCGCGCCATTGTACGCACGTGCACGGTATCCTACACGTCGTGCGATCGTTACCGTGACCATGTACTTTCCGTGGCGCCCGGCAGTCCGGTGCGCGTGATGCCCATCGGATCGAATATCCCGCGCATCGATGCCCAACGGCAGTCCGAAAAGGCGCGGCTGGGCATACCACCCAGTACAACGGTGCTAGGCATGTTCGGTACCACTCAGAGTGGTGTTCAGCCTGCGTTTATTGGCGAGGCGATACGGCGGTGCCGGGACGCAGGTCACGAAGTGGTTCTGCTCTATGTGGGCAGCCAGGGTGGACGATTGCGTGACCATGTGCCTGCCAATGGGCTAATGGACCTTGGACGGCTGGAACCCACCGACGTATCGCGCGCACTCACCGCCATGGATATCTACCTTGCCACCTTTGACGATGGTATCTCTACACGTAGAGGAACTGTGATGGCCGCATTGCAACACGGCGCAACGCTTGTTGGGACTATTGGCAAAAATACCGATGCACTGTGGCGCACAGAGGACGGGACGTCGGTTGTTCTCGCCCCCGCAGACAATGCTGGCGCATTTTCATCGGCGGTGTTATCTCTTGTAACGGATGGGAGACGGGCCGCCACAATGGGTGCGTCCGGCACGGCACTTTATCATAGAATGTTCGATTGGCCGCATACCGTCACCGCAACCACCAGTTTTATGGAATAAGTGGAGAGTAGTGGAAGCTGCAGCATCGGGTCGTGTTGCAGTGGCACGGAACTTGCTGTATGGACTGTGGGAGTGAAGATTTGAAAATACTGGTAGTAATGCCGGCTGCCACTCAGCGAGGCGGCGCCGAGATGGCGTTGGTGCATCTGCTTGGTGAGCTGCCGCTTGAGGGCACCGAATGGAGCATCGCCTTCCTGGAAGAGGGAACGATGCCCGATACTGCCCGGGCCGCAGGAGCCGCAACGTATGTACTTTCCGCCGGCCACCTTCGACAGATTGGCAAATACGTGCGTACAGTTGTAGGGCTGCGTCGAATTATACACAGTGAGCGCCCAGATCTCGTCTTTAGCTGGATGCCTAAAGGCCACCTCTATGCATCGCCAGCGGCCAGGCTATGTGGTGTACCTGTGCTCTGGTTTCAAATGGGATTTCCAGTTCTTAATAACCGTAATGTATTAGACCGCGTGCTCTATGCACTTCCTGCAGATGGCATCATCTCCTGCGGCTCTAGAGGCGCACTTCTCCAGCGCGAGGTAACACCCCGGGTACCTGTACAGTGTGTCAATCTCGCGGTGGACCTGAAACGATTTGATAGCGCAAGCCTGCCGTCGCCGCACGCTGCGAGAGTTCAGTTAGGCCTGCCAGTATCCGGCCCTATAGTGGGCATTGTTGCGCGCCTGGAGCGGTGGAAGGGCGTCCACACGCTCCTCAACGCGGCTCCCACGGTGTTGCAGCGGCGAAGCGATGTAACGTTTGTAGTGGTAGGCGGCCCACATCCGTTTGATCTAGGCTATGCCGATCAGCTTGCCGCTGAGGTTAATAGACTCAACCTTGAATCAAAGTTCCTGATGGTGGGTGCC
>JAJYCW010000158.1 GCA_021777995.1 bacterium | reverse complement strand
GTAACATGTTATCGAGCAGTTCGAATAGCGGCAGATGACAATCACCCAGCCTACAGGGTTCGGCCATCCAGTAATTCATTTCGGTGTTGATGTTGATGGTGAACTTGCTCTCCCACGCAGGGTGCAAACTGTTGTTCCAAATACCCTGAAGATTTGCAGGTAGACAACCTGCCCTGCTGCTCGCAAGCATGAGGTAACGCCCATAATGGAAATAGAGAGCCGTGAGACCAGGGTCCGGCGTACCTGCGCTCACTGCGGCTAGGCGTTGACTGGTGCTAGCATGAACTGGTTTGGCGTCACCCAGGATCAACCCCACCTTCCGAAACTTCCCCCTGTGCTCACGCTGGTGCGCCCTAAGCAGAGATCGGTAATCGGTTGGAGCGTCGCGCAAGACAGATCTGCACTCCAATAATGGATCGGCTACTCGGAAGGACGTTGCCGCTGCAAGACGTAATATGATTTGCCGCGCGTTTTCAACATGCACGTGGTCGTTGTTGGTAATGCTGCGCCCGCCCTGTTGCTCTATGGAAAGCACGGCCACAAACTTCATACCAGCGCCATTGTCACACGCCCCTTCCAAAACCAGCTCACAGGCGGAGCTAGCGTGGCACACTGCATCCGCTTCGCGTGACAGGCCAATGGAACAGCACAATCCCGTACCGTCAGAAGACTCTATGCAGCAAACTAACACCTGATGCACCGCCGAACAGAACACCTCCTCATACCGTGAGGCAGTTGCGGTGCGAACATGTACCGCGGCAATCCCGTCGTCAAGATCCAATAGCCGACGATACCATTGAGGATCGGTTGGCTCGGAATGGCGAATCGTGAGGTTACATAGAGTCTGGTAAGGAGGCATGCGTAGCGGAGTACCCATTAAATCCCGTTCTGCAAGCTGCGCGGCTTCCGCGGGGCGCCCGTCAAATAGAAGTTGTCGGACTATTGGTAAGCTCTCGAGTGCGCGTGGATTTTCAGCCGGCCATGAACTTCCGCTCCACACTGTTTCTTCGTTGACCTGAAATACTTCTTCATCAGTGCCACCAAATACCATGGCACCGAGTCGGCCGTTGCCCACAGGGAGGGCTTCATTCCAGCTTAAGGCAGGTTTTTCATACCAAAGAGCGGTAGGTAGTTTGAACGGCTCACGTAAACTTGAGCGGGAATATGTCATAGAGCCTCCATCATAACAGTTTGCTTGCTACCACAGGCTTTTAACGCCATTAAGCCTAATTCCTTCTGCAGCCGAGCAAACCAACCGGGGAAAAGGAACAATTGGCAAGTATGTTTACCGAAATTCCTGTTGATCTACCGCTACATCATGTTGAGTACGAAACTTTCGGGTACATTGAATGGTACGTGAGGAAATCGGCGCGCGTAGTCATGGCTGAGGAGGCGACCGGTCGAGTATGAAACTATTTGGCGTTCAGGTTGGGAAGCCCAAAGCACTTACATTTGAAGAGTTTCGTGACGCCATGCGACTGCATGCTCGGCGTCTGTACGCAGGTTGCACGCTAGAAAATGGTGAGAACGGCTTTACACTCACGATTAGTGGAAGAACGGAAACCTGTAATATTCGCGGCGTCTATGCGTCATATTGCAAAAATCCATCTGACCTTGAAAAGATTGCAAAGCAGTATCTTGAATCTCTCCAGGTGGAGAACCCAGTTCACTCATGGCAGGATGCGCAGCCATTGTTGCGCCCGTCCATACGAAGTGCTGCCTTTCTCGAAGCGGCGGCGCGGAGTCTAGCGCGGCAAAAGGAACCAGACTCTCTGCCGTCTATCCCTTTTGCAGGGGATTTGCATGTCATTTCTGTAGTAGAATTTAAAAGTAGGCTATGGGCCGTCACCCAGAACGGGCTTGATCAATGGGGCGTAGATATCCACGAGGTTCTTCGAACAGCACACAATAACATGAGCATGTTGAGTTTTCCAACACCTATCTCCACGTTTACAGCTACAGGCGGCATGGAGGAGCTCGGACTCGTGTTCGATGGTGACCACCTTACCGCGACCTGGATAGTCATGGACAGGTTCCGCGATTACGTTGGACAGAGGCTGCAGGGTAACTACGTTGTGAGCGCATGCAGCCGCAGCAAACTGACTGCCGTCCGTGCCGATGAAACGGGGCTTGTGTCTACACTACGCAACCAAGGTCGTAACTTTCATACTTTACCGTACCCCTTAACAGGTCAGCTGTTCAAAATAGATATGTCGGTGACGGGTGGCGCCGTTTCTGTGCTCGACAACGAGTCGATGGCACTGAACAGCGACAACATGTTTGCCTCGGGAGTTACGAAGTCGCTTCCCTCTATCACTCAGGCAGCGCAAGGCATTTCCCAAGGGGTCGCCTTCGATCAATTTATGGGCTTAAGCGAGTCCGTCAATGATACTCCGCCCCCTCCCTCCGGCTCATCGAGGCGCGGCTAGCTTATGGCCCGCACCTATCGTGACTTCCTGGATTTAGTCCTGCACGGCGAAGACCTCAACAGGCTGCATTCGTCGACTGTAATGCGTATGATGATGGAAGGCGAGCTCACCGAGGCCCAAATGGGCGCTATGTTAGCGGCACTGCGCGCGAAAGGCGAAACAGTAGAAGAGATCACGGGATTCGCTGAAGAGATGCGCGCACATCTCATCCCCGTTCGTTGCTCTAGAGCCCCGCTTCTCGATACCTGTGGCACTGGTGGAAGCAGGCACAAAGTCTTCAACGTCTCAACCACAGCGGCTTTTGTTGCTGCTGCTGGCGGGGTAAACATCGCAAAACATGGTAATCGTGCAGTATCCGGGGTGTGTGGCAGTGCAGATGTGCTGGAGGCACTGGGCGTAAACCTGGCGATCTCTCCTGGTGCAATTGCAGAGTGTATAGACACGCTTGGAATTGGGTTTATGTTTGCCCAGCGTCATCACCCCGCGCTCAGGCACGTGGGAAAGACACGGGCTGATCTGGCAGTTCGCACTGTATTCAACCTTCTGGGACCGCTTTGCAATCCGGCCGCAGCGGAAATGCAGGTGCTGGGGGTTTACGAGTCTGGCCTGGAAGTAAAGGTTGCCAGGGTTCTCAACAATCTTAAGTGCTCACGCGCACTGGTGTTGCACGGCGAACCGGGTTTGGGTGAGATATCGACAGTGGGGATTACCCAGATTACCGAACTCCGCGAGGGTACGATGGAGAGCCGCACAGAAAGCCGTTACTCTCTTGGCCTGCACGGCAGTGGTCCATCTCTCGCCGACCTTGCACCTGCAGCCTCTGCTAAGCAGAATGCAGAGTTCGTTACGAACATCCTACAAGGGAATTCGGATTGCGGCGCGCGCCGTGAGATGGTAGCCGTAAACGCGGCGGCAGCACTCTACGTTGCTGGCAAGGCCGATACCCTGGCCAGCGGTGTTGAACTCGCACAGAGTATTATTTCATCTGGAAAAGGGCTTCAGCTACTTCACCAGTTCATTACTTTAACATCAGGCATGGAAAGTCAATAAAATGAGTGTTTTGTCCGAGATTTTGGCCACTAAGAAGACAGAAGTGGCTCACAAAAAGGCGCTTCAGGGCGTACAGGTTCTGCAAGAAAAGCTCATAGATGCACCACCTGTCCGCTCCTTCCGATCCGCGCTAACTTCAGGTGCCAAACCAGCGCTTATCGCGGAAGTAAAGCACGCATCGCCCTCAAAGGGTATCATCCGCCACGAATTCGATCCTGTTGCAATAGCCAGGGCCTATCAACGCGGAGGCGCGCAATGTCTCAGTGTTCTAACTGACGAGCGGTATTTTAGAGGCAGCCTGCAATACCTGTGCGACGTGAGAAATGCCGTGGATATCCCCATACTCCGTAAGGATTTCATGATCGATCCCTGGCAAATACTTGAGAGCCGCGCTAGTGGCGCGGATGCAATTCTGCTGATCGTGGCGGCACTCACACCGGACTGCCTTCACGAGATGCTGGCAACGGCAGCAGAATATGGAATGTGCGCTTTGGTGGAAGTTCACGACGAACACGAGATGCGAGAGGCACTGGAGGCCGGGGCCACTACAATAGGCATCAATAATCGCGATCTACACACTTTCAATACCTCACTTAAGGTGACAATTGACCTGGTGCCCGCTATGAGGAATACCCCAGGAACCATCGTGGTGAGCGAAAGCGGTATCAGCAGCCCGGCGGACGTGGCAAAACTTCGACAAGCCGGCGTAGATGCAATTCTGGTGGGCGAGGCATTCATGCGCGAAGCAGATGTCGAGAATGCAGTACGCCAGCTCATGGCAGTGCCTGCCCCGGTCTAAGCCCTTAGCGCGGGGCAGCATGGTATAATGAATAGATTGCGCGCATTTCCTGTGGATTCAGCAGGCACATTGTGAGGTTTTTGCACCATTGCACTCTATACACTCACGCTCCCACCCATAATTGATTGCGGCAATTGATGATTTAAGGAACCACCGCGACTAAGTCATTGACCTATCAGATTTTCCAGTTTGAATCACCAGGAGAATATCATGGCATTTGTTAAGGCACGAAGCCTGAAATTTGGAGCTGCCGCAACGATCTTGTGTATTGCGGGTACCGTTACAACAGCCATCTCAGCTCAGGCTGCATTGCCCGAGGCCGCACGCATTGTAAAGGCTACTCAAGACCTCTACGGTAACGTCCGCACATTCTCTGCAAGTATTACGGCAGAGCGCAGCGGTAAGACACCACAGGGGCCATTTTCGGAGATCATCGCGGAGGAGACCTACTACAAGGCTCCCAACGTATTTTACCAGCATGTACATGTAACCGGAACGGGCGTTGCTGCAAAGGTAAAAGAAGAGATTATCACAACCAGTAACGGCTCTACAATATATGCGTATGATCCCGTACACAAGCTCTACACGAAGAATCCTGCACCAAAGAAGGCAAGCCCCATTGCCATTTTGCAGTTGAAGTTTAACCTCGCAACGGCACATATTATTCGATCAACAACAATGTTTGGGCGCCCTGCCTACGTCATTCAGGTTGAAGCACAACTTTCGCCAAAGGTACTGCAACTGCCAAAAGACAAACAGGCGCTGGTGCACAAACAGGCGCAACTGCTACTAACCATCGACAAGGCGAACCACAACCTTCTTCAGCTCTACTCAGCATCCACGGGCCTTAAGGAATCGATCAAAAATCAGGTGGTGAATGGTGCCATATCACCATCGAGGTTTCACTTCACTCCCCCGGCTGGCGCGAAATTGTTCCATCCTGCCGCACCTCCAGGAATGCCTGGTAAATAAGTTACAATCGGTCTGCGCGATCTCTGATGATCGCGCAGCCTCTATAACGTGATACTTTAGAGTGAGGTTGCCGATTGACATCCGATGTAAAAAGCCGCAGATTTTACCTGGTAAGGCACGGAACAACTGATTGGAATGCCGACGGCCGAATGCAGGGCCATACCGATGTTCCTCTAAATCAAGAGGGGCGCGATCAGGCTAAACGAGTAGCAGATCGCCTGGTTCTGCTCAAAGAACGTCCGGCGGCAGTGTGGAGCAGCGACCTCTCGCGAGCCAGCGAAACTGCTTCCACCATTGCAGATGCCCTCGGTGTCCCTCTTCACCATTCCCCGGACCTCCGAGAGACGATGCTTGGATTGTGGGAGGGTCTTAACCACACTGAAATAGTGGCACGCGGGGACGGCGAACTGCTTGAAAAGTACCTGCATGATTCCTACACATTTAGGCCTCCCAATGGGGAGTCGCTTAATGCCATGTGGGCCAGAATGCTGGGGGCGCAGGATCGCATTCGAAAAGCCCATCCCGAAGGTTCCGTGGTGATTGTGGCCCACGGAAGCTGTTTGCGCTCGCTTGTATGCGCGGCGCTAGATGCACCATTGCCGGCAATGCGCGCAATTTGGCTGGACAACGCATCGCTCAGTATCCTTCATGAAGTCGATAAACCTCTGGGACGCACAAAGGCGGTAGCTCTGTTGAACGACGTATCGCATCTTGCGCGCGTAACCGGCGCCCCTCTCGAATAGGTTAAAAGCGAAGGGGCATACAGTACCAGATATTCTGCTGGTATGCCCCTCTTGCAGTTTACTTCTGGTAGACGCGTATCCAGTCCACATCCATAGACTGCGGGAACTTCGTGCTTGCGTTCGGCATTCCGGGCCAATCACCACCTACGGCCAAATTCGCAATTACATACATGGGCACATGCGGAATGTTCTGCGTTGTAGAATACCTCGCTACACCATCGACATACCAAACTAGCTTTTTGGGAGTCCACTGAAGCGAGAATGTGTGATACCCCTTCGAGAAGTCCGGTCCAACGTAGTACCCACCCTTGCCAGCAGGGTGACCATCCTGTGAATAGTGATTAGTTAGGTAGACCTTGTCTGGCTGGTCGCCCAGAATTTCAAGTATATCTATTTCGGGGGGCCAGGAACCATCTGCTGGGAGCAACCAGAAAGCAGGCCAGTAACCCTTTCCTGCGGGAAACTTGGCACGTATTTCAAACCATCCATATTTCTGTGAGAAATGACCATAGGAAGCAATCATTCCTGAAGTATAACGCATTCCTCCCATTGGTTTGTTTGAAGCGATAAGATGAAGGGCACCGTGTGACACCGAGTACCCGTGAGGTGAGTAGTACTGCTGCTCGTTGTTACTGTGTGTGCGAACTCCCCCAGGATAACTGTCAATCCACTTCGCCCGGTTTAATTTTGACCCATTGAAATTACTGTCGAATGTCAGATGGTATCCTAACGATAAAGCGGTAACTCTTCCGCCGCGGCGTGCAGAAGCTTTCGCGGCATGATTGACTCCTGCCTCATGATGCCGCGCCTGTGCGGCTGAGTGTATGGGTAGAAGCAAGGTTGCCGCGGTCATCCCCAGAGATGCCGCTGCAAATCTCAGTTGGTTAAGACTGTTAGTCATGAAATCTCCTGTATCTAGTTTGGCCATTATGGTCAGAGTATATGCGTTCAAAATTAGTTAAATTGGAGACGATTTCCTGCTAAACCGCATTAATTGTTCGATAAATTCGACAAATTACGCGGATGTGCAAGATTAATCTACTAAGTACTCAATACGGTAGTTATGGGCGAAACATGACGGAGGCACGCATTGTGGCAGTTGAACGCATTTTCATGGGTTTGAATAAACCAGCCTTGCATCTGGCCGTAGATTACATGTTTGAAGAGTTTGCCGACGGCGACAGTTGGGACATGTCTCGGTTACTACTGGTGTTACCGTCACGTCGGGCAGTCCGCAGGCTTCGTGAGCTGTTGGTCCTAAGGGTAGAACACGTGCAAACTGGCTCTAGCCTAAGATTACTGCCTCCTGCAATCTGCACTATCGGTGAACTCCCAGAACTTCTCAATCCGCCCACTCTTGCTATTGCAAGCGATATCGATCACCTGATGGCTATGAGCCATGCCCTGCAAACACTCGCGCCACAAGAGGCAAAAGAGCTGGTACCCGGTGCATTTACCTGCGGTGAGGTGATGCCCTGGCTGCGCGC
>JAJYCW010000157.1 GCA_021777995.1 bacterium | reverse complement strand
TTTAACTGCCTCACTTCCATTACCATAGTAGCCAGACGGGTTCGTCGGGTTTGTACGCAGCTGGTAGAGGTCAGCGGGCGAGAGATAGACGCCCATCTTAATTCCATGGCGGTGTGCAGCCTCCGCAACCTCGCGAACTTCGTTGCCTTTGCCGTCACGCCAAGGACTGGCCGCTACGGTATGACCGGTGTAACGACTGGGCCACACGCAGAATCCGTCATGGTGCTTGCATACAAGTATCACCATGCGCCCATCACCATCCTTGATGGTGCGCAGCCATTGGTCGGCATTAAGAGCCGTAGGGTTATAAATGGAGGGGCTTTCGTGGCCGCTTCCCCACTCTACTCCGTTAAATGTATTGGGTCCGAAATGAATGAAGAATTCGCGTTCAATTCGCATCCAACCTGTCTGATTTGGTCGTGGAAGCAATCTCGCGGCCTTCTTCACGATCACGTCTTCCGAGTCGTTTTCAGCAATGTACTGCACCGTAGCATAGGGGATCGACTCTGCAGTCCCTGAATCTGCAAGGTCCAGCGGAATGCTCGCATCTGCTGGTAAGGGAAGCCCAAGCCCAATAGCACCCAGCCCCACGGTTTTCAGCAGGCCCCGTCTGGTTAGCGATGGCTTATTACCGTTATGAATGTGGTTTTCTTCGTTGCTTGTCATCGTATTCTCTTTCATGTGTACAGCGAAGGACACCAGCAGCTCTCTACCGCACGTTAATAGTACACAGACACTGCTGCGCCGCCAGGCCGCACTTAGTTGTAGTGGGCGGTTTACCACCCAAGCACCGTTCACGCCCGATGACTGCCTCTTCAGAACTGTTCTCTGGCCGGCAGTTTGCACTCCGGCGAGCCGCGAGTGAGCAGCTGCAGAGCCCGTTGGCACCGCCCTTCCTGAGGATTAGTAGCGCCGCACTATCGTACCACCGAAAATGACCGTTGGTGAACGGAAATTGATGTACTTGCACACGATATTTCACAAGGGCTTTCGCGCCATATCATATGCCCCATCACCAAATAGGCCGGGCGCAGCACTATCTCGCCTTTGTCAAGTCTCCCGCCGACCCTGTACCGCTTTCACGAAAGTAGTCTACGTCTAACCAGCCATGGCTGCCTAGCGGGTTATAGTTAAAGATTCCGAAGCGTTCACCCTGAAATGTTGCCAGAGTAAAGTGCATTGAGAATGGTTGTCCCAGTTTAGTAAAATGACTGCCGTCTGTGCTGTAACTGAACTGGGCACTATTTGAGACGAAATTGCAATGAACTGCGAGCCAAACCGTAGTGGCCTGCACATGAGGCACTGTGTTGGTAACATCCTCCGAGGGTGCCGTCAAGCTGCCATTTCTATTCACCACCCGCACAATCCTTGCACCTGCAGCACCTTTGTACACAGCAACGTAGCCAAAATACTGTTCCAGAAGGCAGAGCCCTGCGCGGTCACCTTGCTGCAGATGGCGTGTGTCAATCTTGATGACACCTGTACATGCCGGCCCCATCGTTCGTTGGGTAAGGGTGTTGCGAGCATTCGTCAGGTTTGGCGCGCTCTCTGTTTGAAGCCGCAGGTAACCCGGCCGATCGGTAAGCGACCATTTTGAGTTGTCCGGGTTGTGGTTCCATTCCCACTGAAGGCCGAGACTAGCACGAGAAAATTCATCGGATGAGGCCAGAGACAGCGGGTGTGTGGAACCAAGCGGCGGTTTAGGGCTTGTAAGCGGAAAGCCGGGTGATGCAGGGTTCCCGAAATACGGCCAGCCGTCCTTCCAGGTTATCGGTCCTATCCAGGTCGTACGCCCAACCGGACCGGTATCGGCGAGCGAAAATCCCCACCAGTCACCGTCAGGAAGCTGAACAATACCGCCCTGGTGCGGGGCGTGCCATGGCATATTGTTTGCACACACCGTTGTACTTACAAAGGGGCCATCCCGATGCTTCGACCGCGAGCAGGCGATCGTCGCGTTCATGGAATACACCGCGTTGAAAACATAGTACATGCCATTGATCTTGTAGGCGTGCGATCCCTCGCCATCGTGGTGGGGCAGCGTAAATGCCGGTGTATTCGAGATAACCCGTGTGAGATTACCGTTGAGTACTGCCACGGATATTCTGCCTCCGGTTCCGTTGTAAACCAGAGGAGTTCCGTCGTCGTCGAACATGAGACCGGGATCAAAAAGGTACCCGTTCAGTCTGTTCATTTTCCACGGGCCTGCCGGGGTACTGGCACGAAAAACCACGGTCCCCGCGTTCTGAATATTATCGACGATGTAGAAGATACCCTTGTGGTACCGCAGGCTTGGCGCCCATACTCCCTGGGCATACTCGCTGCCGCCCTCCAGGTTGTATTTAGGGCCAAGTGGAAGCGACTTCGCCGCATACCCTGCAACATTCCAGTTAATAAGGTCGCGGGAATGAAGTATCTCTAACCCGGGCACGCTCACGAAAGTTGTGGTTGCAAGGTAAAAGTCCTGCCCCACGCGGATAATATCGGGATCAGGATAGTCGCCGTACAGTACTGGGTTTGTAAATGTTCCATTGCCGTTGTCCGATGATGTTCCTCGCACGTCGGCAGCGTGGGAAGTTCCTTGAGCGTGAGCGGTAGGAGGCAGCGTGACAGCAACAAAGACCGCAAGAGCCGTTACCAGCATGGAGAGACCGTGACGAACTAAATGCGACAAATTCGAGTTGGATTTTTTGTTGTCGGAACACACGGTTCTACTCCCTACAGGCTGCGTAGTCGCACGTAGTGCAGCAATAACAGCCATTAAATTTGTGTTGACCTTGCTTTTTCTAAGGTCTCGTATCGCTCACCCATCAGGCAGGCACTCTACCTGTCGATTCACGTACAATAAGACTAGAAGGAAGCAAGATCTCCTGCGGAGTCGGGTTGAAACCCTCCTTCAAGCTCCTCATCAGTTCGCGCATGGCCGTTTGTCCCATCTCCTCCCATGGTGAAGCACAGGTTGTGAGCGGCGGACTGCTTAGCCAGGCAGCACTTAGATCCGAAAAACCTACAATCGAGATCTCTTCTGGAACTCGAATCCCGCGGCGTTGACACGCCTGCATGGCAACGAGCGCAGCTTCGTCGCGCCAGCAGAATATCGCAGTTGGTCGACCTGCCGGATGATTAAGAAGCGCCTCTGCGGCCGCAAGACCAGAACTGGCATCATGCACTTCCTGCTTACCGCGTCCGTAGACGTACATTCGTTCGCGTGCTATGTATCCTTCAGGCACTTCAAGCCCTCGCGACTCCATCTCGCGTAGAAAGAGCCCCTCCCGGTCGAGGATACCTTCGGTAGGCTGTGACTCGAAACCACTAGAGATAAAGGCGATTTTCCGGTGACCTAATTCAATGAGGTGTTCCAGCGCCTCGCAGCAACCCTTCGAGTCGTCAGCCGAAACCCGTATCCCGTAAGGCTGAACAACCCAGTCGTCAACCGTAACAACGGCAATTCCGGCACGATTAGCTTCATCATAAAGTGGTCTCTTGTCGAGTACCACGCGAAGAAGTAAGCCCTCTAATCGCAGCTCCATGCACTGCTTTATGCGCTCGGCAAATGTCTCGGCTGTCGCGGTCAGTACCTTCATGGTGAACCCTTCCTGTTCAGCCTCCGCCATTGCACCCACAAGGGTATGCCAGTACGGCTCGTAGTGTACGTCGTCGACAATGTAACCGATCATGCCAGATTTGCCGGTTCGCACCGAGCGTGCCAGAGCATTCGCACGGTAGCCAAGCTCGCGCGCCGCCTGCAGAACGCGCTGCTGAGTTTCAGGGCGTATCTGCATCTCTGCCGCACGGCCGTTCAGTACATGAGTGACCGTAGCCCGCGACAATCCCGCCTTCGCCGCAACCATCGCTGCCGTTACTGGCCCAGACCGTGACAGGCGCGGTGCATCATCCTCCTGACGCTTCGCCATTTCATCCTCCCCATCTCAACTTAGGGTTTAGAATTCTGGCCTATCACGTGATAGGCGCATTTTAACATACGCTGTGCAATGAAGTCAATATAGAAAATCCAGGCCGGAAAGACCGCTGCACCCTCTAATTCTCAGGGAGTAGTAAGTCTGCCGAATAAATGGAAGCCGAATCTATGCCCGACGGTTCTCACAATGGTACCCGTTTAACATTTCTAGTTGGGCCATGAATGCCGTAGATTAAGGATCTCCTTCAAACTTTTTGCTACCTCGTTTTCATCGCCTACTGGCACGCCTTGGCCGGCGACTTCCCTGTAACTCGTCCTCCTGATGGGCAGCTGCGCCGTCAACGGATGCTGGCAAAACGGAAGGTGAATGAGGGTCGGATGGCCGTTGAGATTCCACGGGCTCACCGTTGAGAACAACATTAGTGCGCTTAAAGCCGCGTGTTTGGTGGGTTTCCAAATTCCATCTTTAGCCCTCGTGTACCGTCTGTGTATCTCGCCAGTTGGCAAAGAAGTTGCTTCTATTTGGATGCTTCCAAAGAGTGCGTCAACGGTCTGGTCTATGCCTGAGAAGAGATTTAAGTCGTTCATTGCAATGACCAGAGGGTATTCTAGACATCCGTATTTGCGTACTTTTTCTTCGATAACCTTGCGTATCGCGGATTTGGTGTCGACTGATTTAACCAAACCGTCTGTCCAACGACAAATGGGGCGGGCGCCTAAATTTCGGTCGGCGCTTTTTGGCCTTGGCCATGCCTCGAACTTAACGACCATTCCCTTAATGTCGACCTCGTGGACGGGGAGTTGCACACGAGTTTGATCGGCCGCTGTAGCTATTTGGTTCGCTACGGCCTCAGGAGAAAGGCGGGCAAGCCAATCTTCTATCTCTCGTCTTACCACCGACATTTGGCACATTTCTGTAGGTCTACCAGAATATGTACACAGAAGTAAAAAAAATGGTGAGTTAATCTTATTTAACTCGTCATGGACTTTATTTACAAGCGGGACATTTTCCCAGTTGGAACTATCGTGCGGAACGAACGCCTCTAAATAGAACTGCGCTATTCGGTCCTGGAAGACCAAAAAATCCGGACGGGTAGGTTTTCCAGACACTTCAGGATGAATGTGGACTTCGAAACCAAGGTGCAGGAACATTTGGTGCAGTAACAGTTCAAAGAACGCGGACGCAAACTGCTGATTGTTTTTGTTCCGAAGCCTGCCGCGTAAATCTTGCCGTTGAGATAATGGATAGTTGGCAAACCAGTGTTCCATTGTGTCGCGAATAGTAGCAGCGTCGTCGCGCGATGAACTGTTTAGGTAGTGGAAGTGTGGTTCATGAAATAAGCCACATCGATCGTCACTTCGACGGCACTCATCAAATATTTTCATTCGCATTGCCTCCAAATCATTTAATACACCTGACAATTCCATGCACAAACGGTACCATCGGGTGGAATTTCTGCCACCTGGTCGTGTAGGCGTTAACTAGCGGCCACATCAAGATTATAAACTGAAACGGCGCTTTCGCAGGTTCAGGGCAATGCAGGAGTAGCACGTGAAGCGGCAAGCCCCAGCCCGTGAAAAGTTGTGTCGGCGCTACTAGCAGGCAATTCGGCCCCCGTTTAACACACATCGCTATGGGGAAGCATTGCTGCACGCAAACCTATGAGTTAGAGGTCATGTTGGATTGGCATTACGAAAATATTTAAAATTTAGACAACAAATAATCACAAACAATGCAACAGATTGGTATTATAGTATTTGATTGAACGCGAAAGGTTGTACAAAAAAATCGATTTTGATGAAACGGAACAGATATTATGAGCACAAATCCTTTGATTGGCCCCCCCGCGCCCCGAGGACGGTGGGCGGAACAACTCGGCAGCATTGCAAACGACTACCTTCTTGGGTTGCCTGTGGTGGAATTGTTCTCTTGTTTACTGGTCTTGACATGCCGGCAGTCCACGCACAGACGCCGCCTCCTTACGGAACCGCAAGTTGGGCGGTAACTGCCACTGGAAGTCAAACCGTTCAATTTCAGGGTTCGGAGACGCAGAATCCTACAGTATCTACGGTTAACTCTTCTTTCTTAAACGCATTCTCGCTCTATCTTCCGAGTCCCCATTACCCTGCAGCGCCTAGCGGCGTGAGCATCGCAATTGCTTCTGCAAATTGGGCGATAAACTGCATATATAATGGATCAAATGGACTTCCAGATCCAGTGGACGCCCCTCCAGTGTTGGTGGAAATGTATTCAGAGGCTGAGGCGAATTGGACTGCTCTGGGTACTGCATCGGGCGCGAATGAAGCCGACGATGCATTGGGTGGCGTGAGCACTGCAGAGCCCACGGCGTATGTGAACGACGATAAATATTTAGTTTTTCAGCCGTCGAACGGTCAATTATCATTGGGAACATTTAATCTCCGGGCAGGCTGCTCTGTAACGGGTGCTCAAACGCTAGGTGTTGGCGGTGAGTTGTTGGGAATTATTTTCAATTACCCCGAGGTTGTCAGCCCTACGGTATCCCAATACTACTCAAAGGGACCGGGAGGTGTTCCTGTGCCTGATGCTTACCAACCAGATGGCAGCATTACAGTGGATCTGCCCCTCACCGTAGCTCAGAGCTCTGGAACGGGTCCCGGAAGCATGGACGCCATGGATGGGCACTTTAGCCTCTTCTACAATGATAACACGGACAGCGTGAACAAACCGACTTATACGATCTGGACGGCCGAGGATCACGGGTCGACGACGACATCACTAGAGCCGCTTCTTGCTTCAATACCTTATCAACCTGTATCCGGTGGCACTACATATTCGATGAAACAGGTTATTGTTGCAGATGACGTTACCGTGCCGTATACAGCCCCAGACAAGGTACCCTCCATGACGTCACTTGGGTCAACCACAATTAAAGCGGATTTACACGCCGGTGTAAACCCGGCCGGTGATCCAATTCCAGACCTATCCAACGTGATGAACATAAACTGGCACTATCAACTTGAAAACCCTGTTTCGGTAGGTACACCAATCGACAACTGGGTATATGATCCCTCCTTCCACATGGTGCCACCGCTGCCACCGGCTACTGGCTACGACGACAATTCTACGATTCCCTACACAAAAAACACTTCAGCCGGTTCGGATGCCGGTACCGCTGTTCTAACTGCGGCTCAGACCTATGCGCCAGGCGTGTTTTCGATTCTCTCTGCACTTGCCAATGAATATCCACAGGTCTCTGGCCTGTTTGCGGGCGTAGAGGGTGTTGCATCCCTGTTTCCACCGGGCGGGACTGTGCAAGAATACCTGGATTGGGACGGGTTATGGACGAAATCCTCTATGTCCACTCCTATGTATTATATTAATGGACAACTCACTCCTAACTTACCAGCGGGAGATTTAGAGAAAAATTTTATCCTCACAAGTTTGACAAGCCAAATTAGACTGAAAAACAACTTCTATACAATGGACAAGTATGGTGCAAACGGCTATCAGGGGCAGTTTCCCATTGATATACGCTATCAGGTTGGGCGCAAATACTTCCCGGTCTTTACTTATTCGCCGTGAGCCCTATTGGTGCACCTGCAGCCCGGGTAATGGCT
>JAJYCW010000156.1 GCA_021777995.1 bacterium | reverse complement strand
CAATCGGCCTATGGTTATATTCGTGCTCTGCCTTGCAATAACCTGCTTACGATGCCAAATTGCACTGGCCCACCCCGCAGTGAAGGGCACCATCGAAGTCATTAAGATAGCAGAATTGCCATTTGATCAACAGCTTGCCCTCTATTCGCTTGAGGGCATACTTAATCGCAAATCACCTCAACTTATGGTAGATACCTCGTCGCTCTTCTGCTCATGGCCGCCATCAGCCCATCACCTCGAACAGAAATTGGCAGGACTTGGGCTCCGGGTTGAACCACTCGACTCTCTACAGGCTGCTGTAGCGCGGTTTGGCACGCAGGTCCGTGGGGTGGTCATCTACGATCCCTCAGTAGATGCAGAGCGATATGCGGCTTGTACACTTGCGGGCATTGACGATGCTCTGCCTGTTACCAAAAGCATGTTAACAGGGGCTATTGCAAAACTACCCGTTGTAGCCGACTTTGTGGGACGCTGGAAGACGAACGAGGCAGTGTATAGGTGGGCTATTAAAAATCTTCTGCCAAAATGCAGCCGGTCTGTCTGTTACTCCGCTGGGGTAAGTTATCCCGGCTGTAACGTGGGAGGAGACAAGTCGGTGACAGTGGGCTTTGATTACGCCTTCTACCGCCGCGCCTTCATCTTCAATCTCTCACCAAACAGTGTCGCTGGATACGGATACCCTGCCTACCCAGCTCAGGCTGCAACATTCAAGGCAATTTTGCATTCCCTGCCTCGACTAACCGAAGTGTTCGGCTGGTCAGAACCGGAACCAGAATACTGTCGGCTTATTTCTCAATGCGGCGACAGCATCGTCTGTTCGGCGGCCCCAAATCTCAGTCTGTACGCAGCTTTAGGCAGGAAGTGGCCATTTCTCGGTAACATTCCTGCTCACGCTACAGATACTCACTCGGTTGTACTCCACAATCGATATTATGTCGATTTTGAGACCAATGAAGCCGATACACCCAAAATTGCTGCATCCTGGCAAATGGGAGCGTGGTTAAGCAAAGATCGCGGGAAGGTGCCCATTAGCTGGGGGCTCACGGCTACATTGCTTAACGATGCGCCTGCGTTATACGCCGCCTACCAGCAGACAAGAACGCCTATGGACAGTTTCTTCTCGGGAGTAAGCGGTGGTGGATACTGCCTGCTAGATTTGCTGCCTAATCTTAAACAGTACGCTTTACACACGAAGCGGCTACTTCAGCAAGCACATGAACGGGTGACCGATGTATGGGAGACACCAGGCACTTTTAACCCTAAACTACTTCAAAAGTACGTTACTTTTACCGGGGTGGAGGGAATTAGCCACTTTCCAGTTGCAGGTCGGGTTGGCGTCTACTATCTACCAACCGGTGTGCCAGTGATAATGCCTGCCCAATCGCTATTTTATTACGGTACCACGTCACCGAAAGAGCTTGCACGTTTAATTAGGGCAACTGCTAAAAGCCTACCAAGGCCCGGGTTTATTGAGTGCTATGGTGGCCTTTCTGCACAGGCACCGGCACTGTACTATCAGACCATGAAGGATCTTGGCGTGCGATACCAGGCGGTTTCGCTGAGGGAGATGGTTAAACTGGCGCGGGCTTCGAGCGGTCTCACCATTTCGGATTGCCCACGAGTCTTTCAAACAGATGTGCCTCAAAACGCCGTTATCACCGTGCGGAACTTCACAACGAGAAGGCGTAGCTTTTCGCTGCAGGTTCTAGCGCCGCCGGGATGGATCGTCACACCCGGGGTGCAATTCCGGTCAGTACTTCAACCCTTTCAGGTTCGGCACATACCAATCCGGTTAAGGCCCACTGCCGCGGCATACAGCGGCAGTCTCCGGGTGACCGATACTCGGCGGAGACTCGCCTCCAACTACAAAATACGCATCGGAACGCCTATCTGGCAACCTATCGTTGACTCACCAAAAGGGTGGTTCTCATGGAGCGCCGACGCAGCGATATTTCACCTAAGCGGAGATACGCTTACCATTTCCTGCCCCGCAAACCTCCCCTATGCCGCTGCCCAGGTTCAATTGCCTTTCACACCCACTACTGCAGATCTGCTGAAAATAAGTGTTCTGGATCCGGTTGGAAAATGGTCGGTTAAACTGGAGCCACCTGGTGGTGGGCCCGACATCGTGCTAATTCCGGATAACGCTGGAATTGGAACATTTTACGCTCGCTTTCCGCAAGCCGATAAGCACTATCCCGTGGGACCCTGGCACCTTCGACTATTCGCAGTAGGTAACAGCGCACGTTTTGTTGTGCCCATGATTGAAGTCTTGAAGGTTCATTAATGAGGTAACAACACGATATTTCAATTTGAACCGGTTGTCGAACGCTTAGTCGTTAACACAACACACCGTTTATTCGTCTTATATTTGTACTAACCGTCATTGTGACGTTGTCCATGCACGCACGGCTTGAGCATTCTTGCACACGACCACCACGTGACTATTGGCACAGGGTCAGGAATGATATTATTTCCCAACGATTTGCTGTGATATTGTGGGTTGGAAGTTTGTAGCTAATGTAAGTAAAGCGAGGATTAAGTTTTGCCGAGAGAAATAGACCGGAAGCGATTTTGGGTAGTGGCGGCAACCCTATGGTTGGCAACGCTTAGTGTGTGCGCCAGCGCAGCTCAGCCAGCTGTAACAAGAGTGACCTACTCACACGATATTGCGCCGATCATTCTTGCTCAGTGTGCACCCTGCCATCATCCCGACTCCGTAGCACCTTTTCCACTACTCACTTATCCGGAAGTTCAGCAGAAAGCCCAGATGATCGCAGCCGTCACTTCAAGTGGTTACATGCCTCCGTGGCACGCGGCTTCTCATTCACTTTACCGAGGCGCTCGCTATTTAACCACCGAATAGAAAGCACTGCTGCAACGGTGGGTTAAAGAGGGTGCGCCGGAGGGCAATCCATCTAATTTGCCACCAACGCCTCATTTCAAGGGTGGGTGGCAACTGGGCAAACCCGATCTCATAGTGAAGCCGGATTCAGTTTATCACCTTGCCGCTTCGGGAAACGATGTCTACCGATGTTTCGTCATACCCACTGATCTTCCACGCGACCAGTATCTTTCGGCAATACAGGTACGTCCCGGGAATATGAGGGTTGTGCACCATGTTATTGTCTACCTGGACACCAGCGGCACCGCCCGCAAACTGGAGGCTGAAGTGCACGACGGCAATCCAGGTTATACTTCGTTCGGTGGGCCAGGATTCAATCCAGCTGGGGCACTGGGCGGATGGGTCCCTGGTTTTGAAACAGTTCGTTATGCCACGGGCACTGGTATTGAACTCCCCGCGCATGCTGACATTGTCATCCAGGTGCATTACCACAAGGACGGCAAACCCGAAACAGATCAAACCTCGGTCGGTCTCTATTTTAGACGAAGTCCTGTGAAGCAACTGGTGCGTGACCTCCCAATCGTCGACCCCTTTCTTTCAATTCCACCGGGCGACGCTGACTATACCGCTTCGGCATCGGTGACGATTCCAGATAATGTTCACGTTATAAGCGTATTACCTCACATGCACCTGCTCGGCCATAGCATGCTTGTGGAAGCTCATCTACCCGATGGAACTACGAAAACGTTGGTGGACGTACCCAATTACGACTTCAACTGGCAAACTGCATATACGTTCAAGGTGCCCGTTGCGCTGCCAGCGGGGACTGTCGTGCAACTGACTGCACAATACAACAACAGCGATAGCAATCCTCGAAATCCTAACGTGCCGCCTAAGCGCGTGTGGTGGGGTGAGCAGACAACGGATGAGATGTGTATTGCATTTCTGGCGTACACCGCTGATGACGAGAACCTTATCGCCGGGGAGCGGTTCAAAGGCGGCGGTGCGATGATGCAGGCCGTAGGGGCGAGTATAATATCGCAAGCATTTCAGCACTATGATTCAAACCATGATGGAATTCTGAACAAGGACGAGCTTGCCAGAATGATTACCGCTTTGCGTCGACTAAACGGTGACGTCGTTGGCAAATCTGTACCGTCCACCCGCTTGGCGACTGTGGCAATCAGCATGATGGACGTGAAGCATCAGGGCGGCCTCACCGCACCAGAACTTCAAGGAATGCTTTCGTTTATAATGATTAGCAAGAAGAACCTGTAGGACGGTATGTCCGCGCGACTTTTCGCCTTCTAGGCTAGGTACTGTGCGCGCTGTTCATTAACCGGCCGGTGTGACCAGCATAGTTTTACATCCTAAGCAAGGAATGGAGCATCGATGATAGACACTGCCATTACTACTGGCGCCATAACATCCGCTGACATTCAGCAGTTTCAGAGCGCTTTCAAAGCAAACAGCAGCAATATTGCCGCACTCAACGCGGTCACCAAGACCTCGGTATCGCAGATTGCGATGAATCGAGAGGCCGTTACACGCATAAACCACGTCTATTCGCACGTCGTACCAGCTGGTCCAGCAACATCGCAGGAACGAAGCGGGCGATGCTGGCTCTTCGCAGGAACTAACCTGTTTAGATCCGAAGCGGCAAAGCGATTGAACCTGGAGGACTTTGAACTCTCGCAAAACTACGTATCCTTCTTTGACAAGCTTGAGAAGGCGAATTTTTTCCTTGAGTCGATTCTCGATACCCTTGACGAACCTACAGATTCCCGATTAATCTCCTGGCTCGTTCAGTCACCGGTTCAAGACGGTGGGCAGTGGGATATGTTTGTAAATGTAATCAAGAAGTATGGGGTGGTGCCAAAGAGCGTAATGCCCGAGAGTGAGAGCAGCAGTTCGACTGGCAAGATGAATGAAAGAATCACCGAGAAACTGCGGGAATTTGCTGCATTTCTGCGTAGGGAATATCGTGCAGGGAGCTCACCATCAACGCTTAGGTCTCACAAGACCAGTATGTTAGCCGAAATTTACAAGATGCTCAGCATCCATCTTGGTACCCCTCCCACTTCGTTTGAGTGGCAATGGAGAGACAAGGACAAAGAATTTCATCGCGATGGCACGCTTACGCCGCAAGAATTCTATAATCGGTACGTAGATTACGATCTCGACAGCTTGGTATGCCTTATTCACTGCCCAATGGAGACCACCCCGTTTAGAAGGTTGTACACAGTAAACTTCCTGGGCAACGTGATCGACGGTTATCGAGTACGTTATATCAACGTAGAGATGAGTGTATTGAAGCGTGCCGCTGTTGAGCAGATAAAGGATCAACGGTCTGTATGGTTTGGGTGCGACGTGGGCAAGTGCTTCGATCGGGACCTTGGTGTGATGGATACTGAGCTTTTCAACTACGAACCTATTTACGGTACAACATTCGAGCTGAACAAAGCAGACAGGTTGGACTACGGTGCGAGCCTGATGACCCATGCCATGGTATTCACCGGCGTCGATTTGGATGACAGCGGTGAACCGCGCAAGTGGCGTGTGGAAAACAGTTGGGGTGACAAGGGCGGTGACAAGGGATTTATGCTCATGACCGACGCATGGTTTGACGAGTACAACTACGAAGTTGTTGTCGATCGTAAGTACGTTCCTTCCGATGTTCTCGCGCTTCTGGACTGCGAGCCTATCGGTTTAGATCCCTGGCATCCCATGGGTTCGCTTGCATAGCGTGATGTGTTGTCCCACCCGTAGTCACTGTGCTGTCCATCCATAAGATGATAGCAGCAGCACTATGCGGAAATCGGTGACCTGCACCTTGCGGTACAGGCTGTAAAACGTGCGCATATTTTCATAGTCTGCAATAGTTTGAGCCCCAAGCCGTTGCAGCATCAACAGGAGCTAACACTATGCAATGGAACCGTATGGTTCACACGGCAATAACTGCCGCCGCGGTACTCGTGTTGGGTGGACAGGTTACAACCTCGCTTGCGACGCCTGCATTTGCCGCACGAGAGCACAAGCCATGCCTGTATTGCCATATTGTGCCTGGCGGACCGAGGAATTATCGCGGCCTCTATTACGCCAGTCATGGTTTCTCGTTCAAGGATTTTGACAATGTTGCTGAGGCGAAGTTGGCTGGCGCCCCACCGGATGCCATGGGTGCGGCAGCACAAGCCACTAATCCAGATTATCCCAACGTCACGGTGCCGCCCGCTCTCAACTTTGTTGTGAAGGATATAGACGGCAACACGGTCAACCTTGCCAGGTACCTTGGAAAAGTCATTATGGTGGTAAATGTGGCATCGCTGTGCGGAAACACGCCACAGTATGCGGGCCTTGAGCAGATGTATCAACAGTACAAAAAGCAGGGGCTTGTTATCCTGGGGTTTCCTGAAAACGACTTTCTTCATCAGGAACCAGGAAACAATGCGCAGATCAAGCAGTTCTGTACCAGCAAATACCACGTAACATTTCCGATGTTCAGTAAAATCGATGTTCTGGGGCCGAATCAGGCACCGCTTTACAAGTTTCTCACGAGCGCCGATACCGACCCGAAATTCGCAGGTCCCATTGACTGGAACTTCGCCAAATTCATCATAAACCGCAAGGGTGAAGTAGTGGCAAGGTTTAAAGCAGGCGTAAAGCCGACTACGCCGGAGGTACTTGCGGTGGTGCAGGCACAACTCGCCCAGCACTAGCCAATCTGGGGTCAATCAGCAAATAAGACCGGGGACCAATGCACTAAGGTGCGTGGACCCACGGTCTTATTTCATTGCCAGCGTGCCGCCGTTCGTCTCTAAAATCTATGCGCGCCAACAGGTAACGCGCCTACCAAATTACTCATGGTTCAAAGCCAGGAACGCCTCAGCTTGCTTTCTCTGTTCTGGCGGCAAATCGCGAATCATATGAGAAATGGTGACTATCTTGTAACCACGCTTCTGTAGCCCCTCAATAATGGCGGGCAATGCGCGAGCGGTATCTGGATAGTCGTGGAGGAGAATTATAGAGCCGTTTTCCACGCGGTCAAGTGTTCGGTCTACCACAAACGATGTGGTAATACCAGGCGCATAGTCCCTCGACGCATCCGTGTAACTTACCGTAATGTAACCATGGTTCATGAGCGACTTCAAAACCCGGTTATTGTATTCCATTCCTGGCGGGCGAAACAGGTGCATATGCTTGCCGGTTATCCTGCAGAATGTAATATCGGCATCATTTATCTCATGATGCCTCTCTAGCGCACTCAGTTTCGGAAGGCGCAGATGTGTGCTAGAATGGTCTCCAATCTCGTTACCATCGGCAAGGGTTAATTTAACCAGGTCTGGCGAGGCCGCCATGTTTTCACCCACATCAAAGAAGGTGCCATGTACATGAAATGCCTGCAAAGTAGACAGGATCGAAGGTAGGCTCTCACGGTGAGGCCCGTCGTCAAAGGTTAACGATACCTCATGGAGGGCTCTATTGCCGTGCAGCAACAGTGCCTGGGATGGAATATAAAGATCCTCACCCTTATATCTCCTGTACCAGTAAATGGGATTGAAGGTCTGTCCCCAGCCAATGGTTCGGTGGTTGTTGTACCACACTGCCCAATAGCCAAGAAGTACCAGCAGAACCACAATAGAAATGCGCCCGGTGGTTGTAGAGAGAATTGGGGGGATTTTGGACGGCCTGGGCCGGGCTGCAGAGAGATCTGGTTGCCGCATATGTTAGATTATTCCTCGTTCAGCCATAGGCAGGCGGTGACACCACGGGGATAGTACCGACTTGCCATTGCAACACCAGCTACCATCTGGTCACTCCAGGC
>JAJYCW010000031.1 GCA_021777995.1 bacterium | reverse complement strand
CCGAAGTAGCGCCAGCGACTGGGAGGGAGAGGGGAATGACCGCAGGTAATGGGGTGAGGTTCCGGTGGCTTTGGGCATGGTGTTCTACCGTTGCAGTGGTTACGGCTTTGTGATACCAATCAACCGACAACTTCGGTAACATTTAATTGGTGACCATAATTCGCGGTGCAAAGGTATGGCTTCTTTTTGTTATTACCTCTTATAATACAAAGAGAAGCCATACCCGCCTTTTGGAGAGAAATATGGAGTTTGACGAGCAGCTTGGCAAACAGCTATTTGATGCCATTCGTGAAGAGGACGCACAGAAGTTATTGGATGCGTTGGAGAAGGGTGTTCCTCTGAATGTGCTTGACCCTGTGGATGACATGCATAGATATGATGGGGTTACACCATTTTTATTTGCTGTAATTCATGCCTGGGAGGCAGGATGCAGACTGCTATTTGAGCATGGTGCAGACCTGCATGAGGCAGATTATAATGGAGCCAATGCCATGCACTGTATTTCATGGCATGCCCATGCAAACCAGGAAGTAAAGAATATTGTCCGGTTTCTTTTAGACCATGGCATTGCGTTTGATGCTCCAACTAAGGCAGATGATACAGCTAATCGTATGGGGCAAACTCCCGTCATGTTTGCAGCTGAGATTGGAAATAATTGGGGAGTTAATCTGCTTCTGCAAAAGGGTGCGGATGTAAACCGCAAGGGTTCCGATGGCGGTAATGCCCTTTGCCATGCAGTAAACAATTTGAATCTTGATATTGTGAAAACGCTGCTCTCATACGGGGCAGAGCCAAACGTAATGGATGACCGATTCCTGACGCCGCTTCAAATGGCTATCAATAAAATGTCTTATGATGTTGCAGTAGTTTTGCTAGATGCCGGTGCAGATCCTAATTTATGCACTCCTGCCAAACAAAATGCCCTGCATGAACTATGCCAACAGGGGATTGTTGATTTCGGCATTTTTAGTTTGTTTGTCAACGAGATACTTTACCCGAACTATGACAACATAATTGCCGGTCCAATGCTACAAAAGCGAATAGCAAATGCACTCTTTGAGCATGGCGTGCAGATAGATGCACGAGACTGGAAGGGTAATACCCCACTCATGCTCGCCTTGAATGAAGATATGTACGATACAGCGCATCTATTGATCGAGAAAGGAGCAGATGCCAGCCTGTGCAGTACAAAGCAGCAGGAACTCATACAAGCGATTACACTTCCTGCAGATCAGCAGTACAGTAGGCCGCATATTTCACACATGCTTGCTGCGATAGCTGTTGGAGATTACAGTAGGGTGGATAGCCTGATTAGAAATGGTTACCCAATCAATTCAAAAACGGTGAACGGCCACAATGCCTTCCATTATGCAGTAGGTTACGTGTGTGATGAGAATAATATGATAGTAGATGCTCTCTTAAATGCCGGCATAGAGTTCGATATCCCTTCGTATTCAAGTTCTATTTTAAAGGAGGTTTCGATCCACCTATGCATGCAGCGAGGCAGCACGCCATTGATGGTTGCTGCTGCCGCGAATAATCTCTATGCGATGGAGCGGTTAATTCAGGTTGGTGCAGACATCAACCGCCGCAATATTGATGGCTGCACTGCACTGTTTTATGCTGCACGGGCGGTAAACATCGAGGCATTAAAACTCCTGCTCCAGCGTGGTGCAGATGCTAACACACTATGCATGGGTTCGTACACTCCGCTGCGGGTTATGGTTTACTTTGGCAGCCTGGAGGGCGTAACAGCCCTGCTGCAGAACGGGGCGGATCCCGACCAGCTACCATCGCGTTGGCACATGAGTGCTTTACATGCTGCGTGCGAGCGTGCCAATATCGAAAAAAGCCTGTTGCCTGAAGGCGCTACACCGCTTTCTGATGATGAGAATAGTGAAGCCTTTGAGCTGCGCTTTGCAATGATTGAACTGTTGGTAAGCCATGGAGCAGACCTGAATATTCGCGGGAGACATTCTACACCGCTCAGTTTAGCTCTTCGAAACGAATTTTACTCTCTGGCGAAACTATTACTGAAACTAGGCGCAGACCCGAGTCTTTGCACGGTGCACCAACAGTCTATCATTAAACAGCTCCAATCGTAGGAGTTTTGCAACCGTAATAGTTGCCCCGCTTGAGGAGGTCAAGGTGTCGCGACTCCCACTCCTTCGGGCGCTCGGCGTGGCTCGCTGAAGGCGGGGGCAGCGTGCGCAGGTTCACCAGCCTGTTGGCGCTGCTTACGGTGAGTAACCTCACCCCGGTGCTGCGCACCCACCCCTCTCCCGGGCACTCGCTGCGCTCCTTGAGCGAGGGGTAGCAGAGGGTCTTGTCGTGGGCGACCAGTGAGCAAAGTTGCTGCATTGTGCCCCGCTCCCGAAGGAGCGCCAGCGACCGTAAAGGGAGAGGAATGGCGGTTGGTGGTGGGGTGAGATTGCGCGCGTGAAGCACGTGATATTCGCGCTGTTGCAGACTGTTGCGATTAGTCAGCTTGCCCGACCAGAGGCCACCAGTTACTGCAACTGCGGAAACAGGTCGCGTGTATAATTGTTTGATGTAAGCCTTTTGTTGAAGGGTAACCGCATGGCTAGAGTGAAAATCTGTGGAATTACGAACCTTCCTGACGCAATGCACGCGGTGGAGTGTGGAGCAGATGCCCTGGGTTTTATAGCGGTAACAGAGTCGCAACGATTTGTGGGCCGGTTTGAGGGCTGGGAAGCGATTCCTTCCCGGGTGCCTCCCCCAGTGGCGTGCATTTGCGTGTGTCGGCGGGTAGAGGAGGCACTGCCAGGGTTCGATATTTTGCAGACGTATGAACTCCCTACCATCTCCCATATTCGCAGCCGACTCATTTTTGCGGCGCGGATAATGGACTCGCACAGCCTCGACGACATTCAGAACTCGTTGCAGATGGAAGGCTATCAACAACCTGCGGCACTTCTTCTCGACACATATAATCCGGGCGCTCTGGGAGGTACAGGTGAACAGTTCGACTGGTCAATCGCAGAGGAGGCTCGTGAGCGCTTCGGTTTGCCAATCATACTTGCAGGAGGGCTGACACCCGACAATGTGGGCGACGCCATCCTACGAGTGAGACCATGGATGGTGGATGTTGCGAGCGGGGTGGAAGCAAGCCCGGGCCGCAAGGATCCCGCAAAGGTCAGGGCCTTCTGCGATGCAGCTGCGGATGCTAACGATCGGCTTAGAAGTGGTGCCTTGTGATAGCAGCTACGCGTGCGCACGTAGCTGCTATATCGGTAAGGCTTCACGTAGGGCCGCAGTTAAGAATGCGGATACCTAGAATCCCGGCTCGGTTACGGTTCGCAGGCCTACCGCTTTAATTGCGGCGTCGTCGCACTTTTCAAGTGGGGTGTAAGATGGGTGGCCCGGAAGATCGCGACACGGATTACTGCGCGTATTGTAGCAACAGATAAATCCCCACCTGGGATCTTCACTAAGGTTTGCGTCGCTACGATGCAGCGTGTTGCTGTGAAAGAAGAGCGCATCACCAGGCATCATTTCGCAGTAGACCAGTTCAAGGTGCTGCATTGCGAGGTCGACACGGTCCGCATCTGCGCCTGTTTGCCCGCCGGCTTTCCCGTGTTCAATACGCCCCATACGGTGTGAACCGCGCAATACCTGCAGGCATCCGTTCTGTTTATGAGCGCGGTCTACGGCAATATAGCAGCTTGCCATATCTGGAAACAGGCACCCGTTGTTGTACCAGTATCCGTAGTCCTGGTGCCATTCCCACGCCCCGCCCTGCCGGGGCTCCTTCACCATCATCTTGTAGTGATAGAGATACACCTCGTCCTCTAAGAGTGCCTCCATGCGGTCTACCAGTTTATGGCTTCGACAGATTGCACTATAAATTGATTCGGTAGTGGTGTCACTGCCTAACCACAGTTTGGAGATCCTGCCCTCGGAGTCTACTACCCCGTGAACAGAATGCGATTGGTCACCCTGACCCACGCGCCGCAGGTAATCCATCTCTTCGTTATCGAACAAGCCCGGGACCAGCAGGTATCCATCGCGCTGAAATTGATGGAGATCCGTTACTTTGAGTGTGACCTCGACCACAATGCACCTCCTTGATGAAACCGCTCAATATAACTGCTTATCGATTGTAAGGATTCTATTCGTGCCGGTCACTATCCTTCCCGCTCGCGTGCTCTCGCTGTTCATTATCGCGCGGTGGACGCATCGAGATCATACCGAACCCATCACCACGCCGGTGTCCTAATCCGCACTCCCAGGCTGTTTGCAGGAGGTCTTGCGCGGCAATCATGATAAAGGGTGCATAACAGCCAATGATGTCCTCACCGCGAAATCGCACCTTTCGAGTGCCTTCGCGTGGATCCTTCCGAATATAATTCTGGTTGAACTTTATTTGGACAGTTGTGTCCGCGTGTTCAAGGCCCGTGAGCAGTGTGTAGGTGCGTACCAGCTCATTCACGATTACAGCTTCTACTGCCTCGGCGTGATGAAGGGGCCGAAGATACCGTGTTAAAAAGGGTGAAGGCTGCTGAACTGCCGGGGTAACGAGCGGAGTAAGACAGGTGCAATCCATTATTCCTTTGCTGAAATCTGGTGCATTTATCTCTTTGACAGCCGCAATTCGCAGCGTATGACCGCCAATGGTTACAGTTTCTCTGGTTTGTGTGAACTCATGCACTTTCTCGAGGATTGGTGTGCTTGGCGATGCGAACTGCCATTCTATGCGTCCAGCAGAGAAATGAATGGAACCATCCAGAATCCTTCTAGACTGGCTTCTCAAATTACTAAAATGGTACATACGACCATTTTCGCTGCCTTCTCTTTGCTGTAATATCGTCTCACCGGCGATGGCATGAACGAGGTCCTGTAGATGTTCATGATGATCGATTGGGATAGCCACCTCTTTGTCGGTTATAAAGGCCCATAGCATGCGCATGTTACAAATTCCTAACTTGCAAATCTATAAGTGCCAAATTTGGCTCATTACACCTTCTATAATCTTGCCGATGTCGATAAATTGCCGGTGTGCGGTGATTTTTTCGTCGCGGTTGAAGTTTGCTCTGCCAGGAGCACCGCCCTTACTCAACCATGCGGTACCATATCGGTAATTTCGTTAGCGTTAGAACGCACAAGGAGATGCACGTATGCCGAAACACGGTGGCCATGAGGGTAGGCGGAATTTCTTAAAAGCAGCGGCCGCAATTGCTGCGATGCCGGCAGTGAGTAGCAGCGTATCAGCGGCGGCAGACGCTTCACCCGGCGAGTTAGCCGCCGCAAGCGGCAAGATTGCTGCGGTGAATCTTGGCGCGTGGCTAGTCCTGGAAAAGTGGATTGTGCCGACCGTGTTCAAGGGGTTAAGTGCGCCGGATGAATACACCATTGGTAAGGAGCTTGGAGCTCGTAAGGCTGCAGCGCTGTTAAGGCGGCATCGTGATACATGGATTACAGAACGTGACTTTCGGTGGATTGCTGATCATGGCCTAAATGCTGTACGATTGCCAATTGGCTACTGGGCAGTCATGCCGGAAGCGCCCTATGTGGATGCCAGCGATACGCTTGTCTCCGCACTGCAGATGGCAGCACGGTATAAACTAGGTGTCATTGTCGATCTGCATGGTGCACCGGGTAGTCAGAATGGTTGGGATCACAGTGGGCATGCAGGTGCGCTGAACTGGCCGCAACCCAGGAATGTAGAGCACACCCTAGAGGTGATCGATAAACTCGCCGCGTTGTGTGCAGCGCATCCGTGTGTTGTAGGAATCGAGCTGCTCAACGAGCCACGTTGGGATGTACCCCTGGAGGTGCTGAAGGACTACTATATGCGCGGCTATGACGTGGTGCGCAACCACCTTACTAGTCAACAGGCTGCAGTAGTGATTCACGATAGCTTTAGGCCCACAGCATGGTCGGGTTTCATGCAGACGCCATCCTATGAGAATGTCATTCTCGATACCCATATGTATCAGTGCTTTACCGCTCAGGATAATGCACGAAATCTAACCGGGCAGATCAATTACGCCCTGAATGACAGAAGTGTGCAGCTCACTGGGATGGCAAAGGAACTGCCGACGATGGTGGGAGAATGGTCTCTTGCGCTACCAGGAAACACGTGGGCCGGAATGAACAGATTGGAGCAGTGTGCCGGCAACCGGGCTTACGGTGCAGCACAGCTGTTGAGCTATACTGCTACGCGAGGCTGGAGCTTCTGGACCCTGAAGACGGAAGGTGGTGGTGGCTGGAGCCTGCAGGATTGTGTTAAGCAAGGCTGGATGCCAGCTGACCTGTCACCTACAACCGGTGGGGCGTAACTGCCGTTCATTGCTCCTCTCGTCTCGGTCGAGCAAACAAGCGGCCTTGGGATAGAGCGAACGTTGCAGGTGGAGTGAATGAACAGGCAAAAGTATGGAGATCCGCCAACTAGAAACCTTTGTAACGATTGCACGGCTGCAGAGCTTTACCAAGGCCGCCGATGAATTGCACCTTACTCAACCCGCGGTCACACGTCAGATTGCGGGTCTGGAGGCCGAACTGCACACACGCCTGCTGGAGCGACTTGGGCGCAAGGTAGAGCTCACGCAGGCTGGTGAGGCATTGCTGGGCTACGCCAGTGAGATCCTGAGGCTGACTGATGAAGCTGTAAGAAGTGTATCAGAACGCACACTGGGAACTGCGGGCCGACTTGCCGTAGGCGCCAATAACACTACGGCAACGTACATACTACCGGCTATATTACAACGCTTTCGAATGCGTTACCCGGGTGTAGAGCTCAGTGTTCATACTGGTGTATCGTCGCACATTGTGGACATGGTGGCGGCTAACACGGTTGATCTGGGTATTGTTGCCTATTTTGCACCACGCCAAGGAATCACTGAAATGTCGCTAGCGGATTACGCCACCGGCGTGGTTGTGCCTCCTGACCATCCATTAGCGGGTGCACAATGCCCCGTAACCGCAGAGCAGCTACATGGTCAGTCGCTCATCCTGATGGAGCAGGGCACCAATCTTCGGTCTTATGTAGACAGCCTGCTGTCTGCTGCAGGGGTCGCAGAGCAGGCCGCGTTGGAACTGGATAATGTAGAGGCTATTAAGAAGATGATCGAGGCTGGACTGGGAATTTCACTGCTTCCCTTTATCTCAGTAGAAGCTGAGGTCACCGCAGGAATCCTATGCGCGCTTCCCCTTGCCAATATTCCCGGTGCTCAACGAAGGCTAAGCGCTATCTATCGCCGTGACAAGTACCTGTCCGCAGCATTGAAGGCGTTCCTACAGTTACTCCAGGAAGAAGTGGGTTCTGATAAATCAAAAACCCCGGCGCCTAGGTAGGCTAACCGGGGTATCGATAATTGAAGAAACGTGAACTAACCGCGCTTACGTCTCTTGAAGCCAAGAGCACCAATACCACAGAGGGCCATCATTCCTGCAGCGCTGCTCGCTTCTGGCACAGCGGGAGGTGGTACGTTGAAGTAGACGTGGCCTGTGGAGATGCCCCCGGCGCCAACGCCATTACCGAACGGATCGATGCCGTTGCTGCCTACAGTTACCGCGAGGTCAAAGCCGTACTGATTTGGTACGTTCGATCCTAGTGCATTGTTGAGTGCAAAGATATTGCCCGTGTTCTCGTTCGGCAGGAGATCACCTTTCTTAAGGGACCCATTGAAACCGTTACCGCTGGTCATGGCCCAGCCTACATAGGACGAGCCGTTATCGGCAGTGTACGTGGTATCGTGTCCACCAAGAACTAGGCTACCGTCCACGTTACTGTTTACCGCGGCGAGTGGCGAGACGTTCGAATTGAAGCCCACGTAGAATGCCCGAATGTCATCCAGAGTGTAGGTACCGGTTTTGCCCGAAAACCCGATCTGACTTCCAATGTTAAGCCCGAAATTCTTCACTTTGGATGTGTTTACATTGTCGTTGGTCACCGAAATCCCGCTGGTGATAAGAGTGCTAAAGTTGGACGGCAGCGCAGCCATCGCAGGTGCGCCCAGTGCGGTGACTACCCCAACTAGAAGACCCGCACGCAAAAGTGATTTCAAAGTCTGGTCCCTCCGTTTGATGAATTGCTATTAAGCAATGAATAAATATTAAATCTCCATTACCGTCGTGCAGTGCTATTATACATGAACCGTACAGGCATCAAAATGACATTTATACTGGTTTGATTTTAAATAACTAAATGGAAGGGTACAAGAAAAGCGCATCGGTGCGCCACGTAGTGGTGCACCGATGCGCAAGTCTAGTTTCCTAAATTAATTAACGTTTGCGCCGCTTAAACATCCCCAGGCTCCCAATGCCAAACAGCATACTTAGGCCTGCCATACTGCTTGCTTCTGGCACGGGGGGTGGTCCACTGGGTGAACTGTAGCTTCCAAAAGCAATGTCCTGTGGCCGTCCGCTTGCCTGTGGACCAGCGTATGCAAGGAGCGAACCCCACGAGCGGTTATTGTTGGCGAGGGCGGCCTGCTCAACCGAGTATACCGACTGCGCGGATATGCCGGAGGCAGAAAAAGCAGAGCCCCAGTTGTATGAGCTTCCTACCTTGGACACATAGCTGTTGAGAGACAGGTCCCAAATGGCTATCTGTGCCGCAGCAGAGCTGCTGGTATTAATGTAGTGAGAGGCAAGATAGTCAATCGCATTAATGTTAGTAGTCGTTAGGCCGGCTTCCTTCGCATACCACGTACTGCCCAAACCGTTCACCGGATTTGCAACTGTTGTGAACGTTGCCTTCCAGCTTTCGCTGTTATGAATGTTGTCACTGAGATCCGTACAATATCCCTTATAGGACTTCCCCGCTACAGTGAAATTGTAGCTCCCAGCAGAAGTGTTTTCTTTGTAGTGTTTACCCCCAAGGTAGTAAGATACCCCTACATTTGTTGACCCGTTGGCATTATTAAATGTAATATTGTTTTGTGCCAACGCGGCTCCAGAGACGAGGGTCAATGCACTACAACCGAGAACCGTTAGTTTGACAATCTTTCGTGAACCCATTTAGTACTGCTCCTTAAATCAATTGTGGCCGTGATTGAACTCGTTGCAACCACGTCATCACATCCCGATGATTTTAAACACTTACGTTATACGTCGCTTTTGCTGTGTGCAAAATGATAAAATTGCGAGTAATTGCAAAATACTGTTAAGCTTGCAGTACCTGTGCGCCGGGCACTTATAAGCCTACAGAGGCTGAGGAGCCCAATAGGGCATTGGTATGTTGATAGGGATATGCGGGTTATGAGTATAGGATCTAATAGAAGCCTGGTATCTACTTGTGTGGCTGTGGCGCGCAACACTGCACTATGCAGGGTATTGTGATGCTGTTGGTGCCTTGCAAACTGTTCAAGGGGCGTTAGCAGTCAATGAAAACGGTTGTTGGTCTCATGTCTGGAACGTCGGTGGACGGAATAGACGGCGTCATAATGCAATTCAGCGGAAACGCCATCGTACGCTGGAAACTGCTGGGAAGCAAGTGTTTACGCTGGCCGGATGAGGCAAGGGCAGCGATACTAGACGCATGCCGCTCGGATTATCCAGTTAGTCTCGTCACTGTATTGAACTATGCTCTGGGGGAATATTTTGGCGAGGCAGTGTGCCAACTGTGCAATGAGTTCGATGTACCATTAAGCGCCATCGATGCCATTGCTTCGCACGGCCAAACGATCTGGCACCAGCCTACTGCACTTCCTTCTGCCGGCACGATGTCAAGGGGAACGCTTCAACTGGGCGAGGCTGGTGTTATTGCCCGAATTACTGGCCGGCCTGTCATCTCTGACTTTCGCGCTGGCGATATGGCCGTTGGGGGCCAAGGCGCCCCGTTGGTACCCTGGTGGGATTGGCGTATCATGAGACACCGCACGGAGACGCGGGTCATTCAGAACATTGGAGGAATTGCGAACCTCACCTATTTACCCGCGGGGCGAGACGTCGATCAGGTCATGGCGTTTGATACAGGACCTGGAAACATGGTGATCGATCAGTTAATGGCACTGTTAACCGATGGCAAGCAGACATATGACGAGGGGGGATCATTTGCAGCCCGGGGAACCGTGCAGCTTGAACTTTTGACCACCCTACTCATGCACCCATTTTTCGGTCAGCCACCGCCGCGTTCCACCGGCCGAGAGATGTTCGGCGCTGACTATGCTGCCAACGTCCTATCTACTGCAAGGACGCGTGGAATTAGCGAACAGGATCTGATGGCAACAGTAACTGAACTAACCGTGGAGTCTATTGCCGGTTGCTATGAAAATTTGTTGCCAGCCGCTGCCCATGGTGCAACGGTCATACTGAGTGGTGGTGGTGTTAGAAATGGCTACATGGTGGACAGATTGAGAAAGAGGCTGCCGCACAACAGGGTGACAACGCACGAGGAGTGGTCGATACCAGACGACTTCCGTGAAGCAATGGCATTTGCACTTCTTGGCTACGAACGACTTATGAACAGGTGCAGCAACGTACCTGCGGCAACGGGTGCAAACCTGCGCGTGAGTCTTGGCAAAGTTACACTGCCACCCGAAACGCCAACGAATCGGGAGGCAGTGTAATGGTTGATTTAGGCTCGAATGTCTAGACGGGTACCTACCATGGGTGGCCCAGAATCCGCACTGCCCTGCATGGCATCTGCCTGCGAGCTCTGAGGTTTTTGCAGCACATTGGATCGAACGTGCTGTATGCGGCTGCTAAGCGCTGTATCAAGCTGGTCTTGTAGCATCCGTATACGAGATGACGCGGTGGAACTACCTACATCGCGGCGCGACGAGATCGATGACATAAAGATGCCCCCTCTCTGCGTGATTAAGGTGGCCGACTTCGCAGTCGACCAGAATTATGCAACCTTGTACGAAGTTTAATCCACAGCAATGCGCTTCGTGTGTCTGTTCAATATGCTTGTTTACGGGTAGATCATCATGGCCACTTCCATTTCTCGCTGCTCGGTTCAAGAGTGGCTTTGAGTTAGGCGTTTGCGCGAGATAACCACCACGTCGATTGCGGTTGGGAATAACTATCAACACCGTGGTTAATGTGGACACTTCGTTGGCTTTAGGTAAACGGTTAAACATATTACTTTATCTCATGCAATTCATCCCGAAAATAGCATTCCGTAACATCACTGTTATTTTCTGTCAACAAGGTCACCACAAATGCTGAAAAACCGGTAAAATTCTCATGTGGGTACAATCAGGGCGTTAAGTATAATAACTTTGCGAATATCCGCAAACTCTCTGATGGTTCCTAGTATTCCGTAAAATAAGCCTATGTTAAAGTGGAAGGAAGAAACTCGATGCGGTTCTACAGCGGCATTGCAATTGTGGGGGTTGCTGCACTCCTAGGTGCGCCTTTGGCGGCGCAGGCTGCAGATCTAGGTACGGCAAATTCATTCAACGTTTGGGTACTCAACAATGCCAGCATTACTGGCTCTACCGATGCAGAGGGTGCAATCGCCGTTGGTGGAAATCTAAACCTTCCAACGACCTATACTGCGGAAGGGCATAACGCAGGCGGCACAATTGGTACAGATACCAACGTAGCAGCCTATATTAATGGCAACGTTACCGGAGGCGGGCAGCTTGGTGCAAACAATAGCGGCAACATCTACATTGGTGGCACCAACAGCGATAGTCTACAACTAAACGGAGGTAAGCTCTTCACCTCGGTTAGTTCGTCGATCTTTACTGCGCAGGCTGCATATTCCCATGCACAGTCCAGCTATCTTTCAACCTTGGCAGGTACTTCGGTGGACACCTCCAACATGAATCAGTGGACGCTGGACGCCAGTACTGCCAAGACGTACAATGTAGGTGGAGACACGTTGGCGGTTTTCGACGTTGCGGCATCTGCGTTGAATGACAACGCGATCATCAATATAAATAATGCTGGCAGCGACACGGTTCTTATAAACGTTACTGGCTCGTTAAACGGAGTAACGTGGAACGCAGACGCGCAGAACTTCGGTGGCAAATCCAAGCTGCTGTGGAACTATACGGGCAATGATGCGTTTACAATTGGCCGTCAATTCGATGGATCTCTGCTTGCTGCGAGCGCTAGCGTTACCCAAAGTAGCAACGGTCAGGTAGATGGTACGCTTATTGCCAACAACTGGGTTAACCAGGGTAGTGAAGACCATTCCTACATATTCAACGGGAACCTGCCTACACCACCGGCGGTACCTGAGGCATCCAGCGTGTGGGGATTTGGAGCATTGATAGGTGTTGCGGGTATCTCCTTGCGACGTCGAAAGACAGCCTAGGCTTCGTTTCAGACAGCTCAAAGAAAAAGCAGTCCAGAGATTCCTCTGGACTGCTTTTCTTCTTTTATGAACCTTTAGGCTTCACGCTGATATATCGAGTTGAGTACCGCTAGATCCCCAGGTGATTGCACTCTGACCTGTTGGATTATTAGCAGAATCCGCTGTTTCGGCAGGTGTCGCTATCGCTGTACGAATATTCTGAATTCGTTGAGATATTCGTTCTTCTAACGTTTTTTCAAGAGATTGTTGTCTCGATTGGTAGTCTGCATAAGTGGTATTACCCACACGATTTATTTTGCCACTCATACTCAAGGTCTCCATCTCGGCATCGCACGCAAAACGGAAGTGTACAACAATATCTACGATGCCTCTCTTACTATTTGTGTTCAAAATGCTGGAATATTTACCTGCATTTCCCAGTCATCTTGGAATTATATACAGGCCTTACGCTAAGAATTACGAGTTTTCTCTTTTGTTTGTCTGCGTAGCTAGGATTTATAGGCCGGTTAATTGCTGGTGTTTGCCCCGTTACGCCCTGCGCCACGGGCTGGCAAAGGAACCTGCTAATGATTTAACGTAGATACTTGCGATTCTAAATAAAACTCGTTGCATTAACAACTATAATGACTAAAGTGCGGGTATAAACTCTTCGATACCACCATAACATGCAACTTTTGGTACCACTTTGTTCCTCAGGAGGATAGCGGTTTTGAAAACCAGGTTTAAATGGGCACCTTCCAGTTTTGCGATAATAATTGCCATAGGTGCACTTGCTGGTGGACCGATTCGTGCCGCTGCACAACCGTTTACCGGAAGCAGACTGCGCTTCGATTCTGGTTGGCGGTTTCACCGTGGAGACTTTCCAGATTCTGCTGGCGGCCCGACAATTACCGGCTGGATTTGGAAACCTGACGGCGAAGCAGTACCGAATGACGCTTCGGTGGACGCAGCACCGAATCTCGACACCAGCATGGGTGGCTGGGCTCCCGCTACATATGATGACGTGTTTCACGGCAGGGTAGGTTATGCGTGGTATCGGGCAATTCTGCCGACAGTTCATGGCGGCAAAACAATCATACGATTCTCGAACGTGGACGACAATGCCACAGTTTACGTGAACGGGCGAGAAGCTGGTAGTCATGATGGCTGGGACACGCCCTTTCAATTCGATATTAGCAAGCTGATACGCCCCGCTAAGCGCAACGTCGTTGCGGTGCTGGTGCAGAATACGGCGGGTGGTGGTGGCATAAACGGCCCTGTGTCACTTGTGGTTAGCCGTGTAAAGGTACCCGTTGAGGCAACACAAACGTACGTGGATAGGTCGTGGCGCAAGGTTCAACTGCCGCAGGATTTTATTGTAGGTACACCGTTTAGCAGGACGGCAGATACCAGTCACGGCTTTCATCCTGTTATGGTTGGTTGGTATCGAAAGAGCTTTTTCATGCCGTCCAATGCTCGCGGCCGTGAGATTTGGCTTAACTTTGGCGGCATTTATAGAGACGCCCGCGTCTGGATTAACGGCAAATTCGTCGGTCGGCATCCATCTGGCTATACACCTTACCGCCCTAATATAACCCCTTACATCCACTTCGGTGCCGAAAATGTTGTTGCAGTCCGCGTCAATCCAACGCGTTTTGAGGGCTGGTGGTACGAGGGTGGTGGTATCTATCGTCACGTTTGGCTCGAAGAGCGCAACCCGCTTCGGGTTACCCATTGGGGCACCTATGTGATCTCCACTGTGCACAACGTGACCTCAACAACCCCTAGCGCGGATCTCACAATTCAGACCATGGTGATGAACAGCACGCCTCACCCGACCACCGCGCACCTGGTGTCGCGTATTGTTAGCCCTAACGGGCGTGCAATTGCGACAGTCGCCTCTAACGTCAGGCTGGCAAGCCAATCATCGCGAATGATAACTAACCACGTGCATCTTTCCAATGCGGAATTGTGGTCGTTGCAGCACCGCAACTTATACCAACTAGTCTCTACGGTGAGCACCGATAATTTGGTGAAGGATGTACACCTCACGACGTTCGGCATCCGCACGATCGAATTCAACGCGGCAACTGGCTTCTATCTCAATGGGCGCCCAGTGAAGCTAAAGGGAACGTGCAATCATCAGGACTTTGCCGGCGTTGGTATTGGTGTGCCCGATTATGTGTTTAAATACCGCATCATGCGCCTCAAGCAGATGGGTTCCAACGCCTACAGGTGTTCTCACAATCCACCGGCGACCGAGCTTTTAGACCAGTGCGATCGACAAGGCATGCTGGTAATGGAGGAAAACAGGCACCTGGGTGATACGTACGCACCAAAGTCTGGTCCAAACACCAAAGCTGGTAACCTCGCAGATCTTAAGGAGATGGTACTGCGTGACCGTAATCATCCCAGCATCATAATGTGGTCGATGTGCAATGAAGAACCTCTGCAGAGTACGCAAACCGGTGCTGATATATTTGCAGCCATGCGACGTGCTACCCTGGCGCTTGATCCTACCAGGCCAGTGACGTGTGCAATGAACGGTGGCTGGGGCCAGGGAATTTCAAACGTTGAGGATCTTCAGGGCTGCAACTACAACCCTGGCAGTTACGACCGGTTTCACGCTGAGTTTCCAAACAAGCCGATGTATGGTAGTGAAGTAGGTAGTACCGTCTCAACAAGAGGTATCTACACTAACAGCAGTAAGCTTGGGTACGTAAGCGCTTACGACGTGAACGCACCATCCTGGGCGCAGACAGCAGAGGTTACCTGGTCTGCAATTGCAACTCGCCCCTTTGTAGCAGGTGGGTTTGTATGGACTGGGTTCGATTATCGAGGCGAACCTACGCCTTACGGCTGGCCGTGCATTAATAGCCACTTCGGCATAATGGATATGTGCGGGTTTGCCAAGGACAACTATTACTACTATAAGGCGTGGTGGGGGCACAAGCCGCTAGTGCACATACTGCCGCACTGGAACTGGGCCGGTAAGGAAGGTCAGCCAATAAGCGTATGGTGCTATTCGGCCTGCCACAAGGTTGAACTGCTGCTAAACGGTAAGAGCCTGGGAACACAGGTGATGCCCAAATATGGGCACGTTCAATGGGACGTGCCATATGAACCCGGAACACTGGTTGCCAAAGCATACACCGATGGGAAGCTTCTTGCCACGGATACCGTATCGACCACAGGGCCCGCGGCGTCCATTCGCCTCATTCCACTTCGCAAGTCGATAATCGCTGATGACGAGGATGTTCAGCTTGTAAAGGTTGAGGTCGTAGATGCGAGCGGCAATGTGGTACCGACAGCCGACAACATGGTGAACTTTAGTGTGACGGGGCCGGCCGAACTGGATGGCGTTGCAAATGGTGATCCTAGCGACCATGAAAACGACCGCGGCAGCAGCCGAAAGGCTTTTAACGGGCTATGTATGGTCATCGTTCGCGCAGGTTCGAAGCCTGGTCTTATTTCGCTGCATGCCACTTCCAACGGACTCGCCGGTGCAACAGTGGGCTTCAACAGCACGGTAAGGTCACACTAACCGGGGGGATTAAAAAGAGGGCCTGGATAATTTTATGGCCAGGCCCTTCAAAAAATGTCAAGTGAACCTTTTCTAACCTCCCATACGTTTACTAGGGAACATTCGTGCCGCGTGCGGCTACCCATAATTTATACCAGTCTGTACGGCTCAACACCAGAGCTGCAGCTCCTGCAGCCGCTTTAATGTGGTTAACGTTCGTGCTGCCCACCAGCGGGATAATGCCTGCTGGGTGCCGTAGTAGCCATGCAATTGCAAACTGCGCAGGAGTTGCACCGCCGTATGCCGGTGCAAGTTCCTTCATAACGGCAAGCAGGCGGTCTATCGTTGCGCGCTGATGGTGATCCTGCGGAACCTCTCGGTGACCTGTTAGCCACCCTCTGCCTACGGGGCTGTACGCGAGCGGGGTGATGCCTAGCTCAAGGCACTGGTCGAGTACTCCGTCTCCATTCGCACCTGCCGCGCCCTCGTAAACGGGATCCAGACGAAGGAGCGAAATCTCAATCTGGTTAGAGACAATAGGAGCTTGCAAGAACCGACGAAGCGCGAGCACCTGATGCGGATAGTAGTTAGAAACACCGATCATGCGGACCAATCCCCGGCTTACGAGGTCATCCAGGGCAGCCGCGGTTTTCGCCGGATGCGTCAGCGGATCTGGTCGGTGAAGCTGATAGAGGTCCACGTAATCGAGTCCTAGCCGAGTGAGCGATCCCTCAATGGAGTTGCGTATATACTCCGGTTCATGTTCGTAGTACCCGCGGCGTATCCCTACTTTGGTGGCAACAAACATCTTTTCCCGGCTGCCAGGCAGTGCTTTTAGGCACTCTTTGAAGACGGTTTCACAAGCTGTTCCACCATATATGTCGGCGTGATCAAAGAACGTTATGCCGCTTTGCAGTGCCGTCTCTACAGCTTTGATAGCCTTACTGATATTCTCGGGAGTGACAGCGTTCGGATCCCACGTACCTGCAAGCCCCATACAGCCAAGCGCTACACGCGATACCTGTGCCCCTGTGCAACCGAATGCCTGTAATGGCATTGGTGAAGTCATACTGATCTCCTCTATCCAAATTGTCGGCAACCCTTCACTGAAGAATGGCTGCTATACCAGACGCACTGGAAACCGATAAACCAAACCGATCACTCCTGCCATACGCTCTGCCTACCCAGGAGCGATTCCAACTGCTGCCGGAAAGCATCGGAATAGTCTGCAAATAGTTCAGTTTTTACTTCGTATCGCGTGCTGTTATCTCGCAGTTCCAGAAAGATTGGCAAGCCAGCGGGACCGGACTTTTTGTGATGTTCCATGGTTTCGCGCACCATCTTCAAACGGTCAGGGGTGACGCCATCCAGTTTCACCACAATCTTGCTTGTCCCGCCATTTTTGCCAACCGCGCTACCCAGCGGTACGAGACCCTCAACAAGCAATTCTGCAACGCGATCTCCCTGGTCTCCGTCCCGTACGCGCTCCCGATAGCTTACTTTGGCGTCAAGAATGACTGCTCGGTCCTTTTCAATCTGGTCACGATACTTCGCATAGGATGACGGGAACATTGTGCAGGATACCTGCCCGGAAAGGTCTTCAAGTGTGAAGAAGACCATGGCCTCTCCAGATTTCTTCGAGGTAAACGGCTTTACCTGCGTGAGCATGCCACCGACCTTCACCTCTTTTTTGTCTGGTAGTTCAGAAAGGTCTGAAACACGCACAACTCCCGCCTTTGCAAGCACCGACGAGTACTCCTGCAGTGGGTGGTCTGTAATGTACAGGCCAAGGAGTTCGCGTTCATAGCCAAGAAGCTGTGCCCTGGAAAACTCAGGGATGTTAGGGATTTTTACAACGGGTTTTTCGGTATCATTACTATCGCCGAACATGTCATCCAGGGATCCCTGGCCCAGCTTTTTAGATCGCTGCATCTGCGTTGCTTGTGCAATGCAGTCATCAATGACTTCGCACACAGCTCTGCGGTTGGTGTGCCCAGGAAGGCTTGAAAAGGCACCGGCATGAACCAGTGTTTCCATCACGGATTTCGTAACGCCACCCGAATCAGATCCGACAGTGCGGTTGCAAAAATCTTCCAGGCTGGTAAATGGCCCTTCACTTCGGGCGTGTAGAATGGCATCTACAGCGGCCTTACCCACGTTTTTGATAGCCGCGAGCCCGTACCTAATCGCGCGTTTGCCTGGTTCCACTGTAAAATCTGCGCCGCTTGCGTTAATGTCCGGTGGCAGCACAGGGATCGACATGCGTTTGCATTCGTCCATGCAGGTTACCAGCTTGTCGGATTTATCCAGGAAGCACGCCATGAGCGCTGCCATGTACTCCAGCGGGTAGTTTGCCTTTAGGTAGGCTGTTTGGTATGCGACCATGGCATAACATACGGCGTGTGCTTTGTTGAATGCGTACCCCGCGAACGGCTCCATGAGGTCGAATATCTCGTCGGCCTTCTGTTTTGAGATGTTGTTGGCAGCGGCTCCCTCAATGAACTTCTCACGCTGCTTAACCATCTCCTCCTTCTTCTTCTTGCCCATTGCACGCCTAAGTACATCTGCTTGGCCCAGTGTATAGCCGGCAATGATTTGTGCAATTCGCATGACCTGGTCCTGGTAGACAATGACACCGTATGTCTCTTCTAGGAGATCCTTGAGAAGCGGATGCGGGTACTCAATCTTCTCCTGCCCATGTTTACAGCGAATAAAACGTGGAATGTGCGCCATGGGACCGGGACGATAAAGCGCAACCATAGCGGCCACTTCCCGAACGTTACCCGGCTGCAGCTCCTGAATGTAGCGCCTCATCTGAGGAGACTCCAGCTGAAAGACGCCAACGCAGTCGCCACGGGCAAGCAGTTCATAGGTATTTGCGTCATCTAGTGGAAGTTTGCGAACATCCAGGCGTTTACCGGTGCTCTGCTCTACATTCCGTACGGCCTGGGCAAGGATGGACAGGTTAATGAGCCCCAGGAAGTCCATTTTGAGCAGGCCAATCTTCTCGAGCATTCCGGCAGGGTACTGGGTAACACAACCACCATCTGCAGACTTTTGCAGCGGCGTATAGTTCACTAACGGCTCATGGGATATGATGACGCCTGCCGCGTGAACGGAAGAGTGGCGTGAGATACCTTCCAGGCGGCGCGCGGTGTCAATGAGTTTACGGGCCGCGGGCTCCTGTTGATAGACGGTGCTGAACTCCTGGTTGGCCTCCATCGTCTTGTCAATGGTCATTCCTACCGGTATGGTTGGGATCATTTTGCAGAGCCGTTCTACATCAGGAATGGCATAGCCAAGCGCCCGCCCTGCATCCTTCAGTACTGCTCGTGCGGCAAGCGTACCAAACGTAACAATCTGAGCAACTCGTGCCTCGGTAGGATCGCTCTGGTTGGGGCTGTATTTCTGTGTTACATAGTCGATCACTTCAGATCTGCGTGCATCCTCAAAGTCCATGTCAACGTCGGGCATCTGCACGCGTTCCGGGTTAAGGAATCGCTCAAAGGTGAGCCCATATTCCACCGGGTCTATATCAGTTATTCCTACCAGGTAAGAGGTTAGGCTGCCTGCCGCCGAGCCGCGAACACCAAAGAATATTCCCTTCTTGGCTGCAAAGTCTGCAAAGTCGCGCACTATCAGTATGTACTGGGAAAAGCCGGTCGACTGAATAATGTCCAACTCATACTTAAGGCGATCGGAAACCTGCGGAGGCGGTGAACTGCCAAACCTTGCTGAGAGGCCCTCGTAGGCAAGCTGCGTTAGGTACTCATGGGGAGTAAGATGTTCGGGAATACCAGGCGAAGGGAGCGGGCACCTGCCAAATTCCAGTTCTACGTTGCACCGTTCGGCGATGGCCAGAGTGTTTTCGATGCAATGAGGATCCATTGCCCCAAACAGCTCTTTCATCTGCTGTGCACTCTTTAGGTAGAACTCCTGGGTAGCGTACCGCAGTCTGCTCTCATCTGTAACAGTCGCGCCGGTACCAATGCACAGCAGAATATCGTGTGCGTCGGCATCACCTGCCGTTAGATAGTGAACGTCGTTGGAGCATATAACTGGCAGGTGAAGCTCCCGTGCAATCTTTAGTAGTTGGGAGTTGCAATGTATCTGCTCGGGCAGGTTGTGATTTTGCAGCTCCACATAGTAGTTTTCTGCGCCAAAGGTATCGCGATAAAATGCACAGGCATCGCGGGCTTTTTCATAGTCGTTTTGCAGCAGTGCCTGGTTGATTTCGCTGCCAAGGCAGGCAGTCGTGGCTATAACGCCTTCGCTGTACGTCTGCAGGAGGTCGCGATCGACCCTCGGTTTGTAATAAAACCCTTCAAGGGCTGCTATTGAGGTGAGCTTAAGGAGGTTGCGGTACCCTGCGTTGTTGCGTGCCAGGAGCACCATATGATACGCGGACTGGTCTAATTTCGGCTGCTTGTCGGTATATCGCCGCGGTGCAACGTACGCTTCAACACCTAGCACCGGTTTAATGCCAGCATCGTGGCATTTACCATAAAAGTCGCCAACACCAAACATTACTCCGTGGTCGGTTAGAGCAATGGCTGGCATTTCCATTTCGGCAGCACGCTTAATTAGGTGCCCAAGTTTGTTAGCACCATCCAGGAGGCTGAACTCCGAATGGCAGTGTAAATGTACGAAGTCGCTGCTTGTCATATTGAGACAGACGCCTTTTGGATTACAAGAGTCCCCATAAAGATCAGAAAAATCAGTTCTTTTACGACACCCTGGTCGTTACTACGAGGAGCGTGCCTTCAGCAAACCAATGATTAAGGGAACAACGTCTATTCTAGCCTTTAACCAGCCACCGTTTCAAGCAGACAAAATTGCAAGATGGTTTCTCCCCATTATCGATAATCTCGTGCTGCGGTAGCTGGCGTTTTAACCCCATGAAAGTCGCCGAACCCCACCTTGTGTGTGAAGGGATACAGTGGCTGTGATAACAACGTGGCCATACCATGAACGCTACCTACCGCTGCAACCCGCCGAAACCGCCCTCTGCCACTCGCCTAATCTCCTGGCCGGTAGCAAGCAGCAGGTCGCCTGTATAGCTATGCTTAAGTGCGGCCATTGCCATGCCGAATCGCAGACCTTGTTCGATATCACCCATTAGCACGCCATAGAGCAAACCGGCCGCAAATGCGTCACCAGCACCGAAGCGGTCGAGGGGTGGGTTTATCGCCAAACCAGGCGCGTAATAACTGCGGCTAGCGGTTCTGCCATACGCGCCGTTCGCACCGCAAGTCACTACCACAGCTGGTACGCCTAGTAAGCTGCGGAGGGCCTTAGCCGTCTCCTCACCGGGATCCTGAATGCCGTAGAGAATGAGAGCATCCTCTTGGGTGCAAATCAACAGGTCAATCGATTCCATAATTCCCTGCAGAGTGCCCCGCGCGGCAGCAGGTGTCCAGAGCCGCGACCTGTAGTTTACATCAAAGGAGATGAACGTGCCCACTGAGCGGGCGGCAGCCGCGGTGTGGCTGACGAACTCGGCACATGAATGGCTGAGCGCTGGGGTTATTCCCGTAAGGTGGAGGATACGCGCCCCTTGCAGTGCCTCTATCGATGCGTCGCCGGGCTTAAGGTGGGAGGCAGCTGAATGGGTACGGTCATACAGCACCGTGGTTGCGCGTGGGGAGTTTCCATACTCCACGTAAAAGAGGCCGGTCCGTCCACCGTCCTCTGGTTCCCATATAACCTGGCTTACGTCTACCTGCCATCTTCGCAACTCTGCTGCGATGCGACGCCCTGGCCCGGATTGGGCCAGGCGCGATCCCCATGCGACACGCAATTCCAGGCGTGAGAGAGCTACTGCCATGTTGGATTCCGAGCCCGCCACATGAATTTGCAGTGCGTCTGCATCCTCAAGCGACGAGCCCGGGGCCGGATTGAGACGCAGCATCGTCTCGCCAAACGTAAGAACGTCCCACCGGGCATCCTGGGGTGTGCGTACTACCGTCAGATCGTCCATATGCTAGCGGGCAGCAGTTGGCGGTATCAGCCGCACGGCAAGGTCTGTGTTTAACCCGGGTACTCGCACGGTAGCACTGCCATCCATGGCGTGAACAGTTTCCCCTTTTGTAGTAGCGCCCGTTGATGTGTTAAAGTATTCCACCTCATACGCGCCAGACTCCAAGCCCTTAACCTGTATTTCAGAGGCGGGGCATGCCGGGATTGGCTGATGCTTGTAAACTGCCATCCAGTTATGGGCGGCGTTGTGTACCCATAGGAACGCCTGACGCTCATTTGTCATTCCATATACTTGCAGGTCAGGATACCGACTGCTACGGTAATCCGAAAGTTCGATGCTGGAGAAGTTTAGCCAGTCGCCCGTTGGCACGTTCAGGGTTACCGCGTGCTTACCTGCGGGTACGTGAACATCGAAGTGCGTATCAAAAGTTGCGAGGTAGATGTTGTACTGTTTTTCAAATGTGGTGCTTTTGTACGGTGGCTTGCCCGACGCCGGGGGTGCTGCCACGTAGACCGCACGGGCGGCAGGTGAGCCATCAACTTCCGCCTGAAGGGTGACGGTATTTGACACCTGATTGATGCCGAACTGTACGGTGCATGCGTGTGGACAATCCAGATGAAGAATGAGCGGCTGATGGAGATCTGGTTTGCCAGGGGAGAACAGATACTGTGGCAGCGTGCCAGTAACCCTGCCGTCAGCTCCGACGGTAACATCTGGTGAAGGAGCCTTGCCCCAGCCCAAGGTGGGCACTAACCGGAGTGGCTGGTAAGACACGTCGTGCGCAAGAGACACTGGTGCTTCAAGCTTCGCTGGTTGCCATTTGCCATCGTTCCAGGGAATGGCGTTGACGAATTTGGCGATAGGTTTCCACTCATGATAAAGGTTCAGTGGGGCTACGTAACTATCCCACCACCAGATCATTGCAGTACCGGCATCGCCGCTGGCAATAGCAGCCCACATGGCGTTGTGAAGATTCACCCCTTTACCCTGTGGGTCGTAAGGAGTATCCGGTTTGCGCCAGTCGATACCGAATTCGGCCATCAGATGCGGCTTGCCGTAGGGAAGGTTAGAAACTGCATCATCGTGCACTACGGGTGCAAAATCGGGTAGGTTACCTTCGCCATAATTGTGCGACATGGTGAAATCGACGCCCGGTAGCTTCCAGATCGCATCATCGCCATACGTTGTACTGACAAGGTGATTCTGAGCATCTGCGGGCTTACCGGCAAACGATCCTAGTCCCTTGAGGTAGTCGCTCATGGTCTTCATCCAGGAGGTAGTGGGGTGCGCCTCATTAAAGAACTCCCAGCCAAACAGGTTGGTGCGCCAACCGTACCGTGCAGCCATATAACGTAGCCTGTTTTCGTACATCCGCCGCGCGATAGGGTTGCTCCAAAAATCCTCCGGTGTGGCACACGGGCCACCGTTTGCCTGATTGTATGGATTTTTGGGCCACGCACCTTCACCCCAATATCCGCCCGTTACAAATTCTCCATAGGTGCCCATGGTGAGCATGACGTTTATTCCGCTGCTTTGAGCAAGGTCGAGAATCCTTCCAATTTGCCAGGCTTTTGCAAGGCTGTAATATCCAATTCCGTGGTGGTTTACGTAGTGGCCCGGAGTAGGAGGTTTGCCCGACCACTCTATATTGTTGTCGGTGGCCATCCATAGGCGAATCCAGTTACCACCGGCGTCGTGCAGGTCTCTCATCCACGTTTCAAACCCGGCTGGGGTGTAGTTCGGTGACCAGCACATGTCCTCCCCAATGGGGATAAAGACCTTGCCAGTGCTGTATGCGAAGAGGAGCGGATTGTTTTGGTCGCGTGTGATAAACCCTGGGCTTGACGAGCCTGTGCATCTAAAACGGGCCGAGGAAAGTGTGATGTCCCCGGTGGGTTCAGTCGCCTTCACCGTGTAGCGCCATATGCCCACCTGCGTGGGTGCAAATCGTATAAGCCACACAGGCGGCCCTGCCGGTTCCGCAGGAGTTCCGTTTGTGTTTGCATGGAATGGCTGATAAAGGAACCCGGGCACGTGGATAGTGTCTCCGTTGGGCGCGGTAAAGTTGCCTTCCACGTCTATCTGGCGAGGGTCAAACGGGTTTGTAGCATCAGTCTGCAGATCCAGCGTCAATTGGAACAGCTGAAATCTTCCTACAACGGTGCGATTTGGCGTGGCTGTGCGCAGGTTGAGGCGTGGAATGAGTTGTAGCTGGCCCTGCTGAACCGCTTTAGCTGGCGCGGCCACAGAGGATATTGCGGGGGACGCTAAGGCGCAATTTGCTGCCAATAACCCGATTAGAGCGTACATTGCATGTTTCATAGGGTCTAAAACCCCTTCCTTCAGTCAGTGAGTAGTGTCGGCCCCGCCGTGCGCAGTTGATGTTAACCACCGGACGCCCAGCGCAGACCGACATATTTGGTGAAATTGTAGCACCGAGCGATGGATATAGATGCAACCGGGTTGTTGTAGAGCGGTTTACGCCATACCTGATAGTCAGGTTCCCAGGTTACCCGGTTAAAAATTGCTCGAAGGTCCGGGTCATTATGGCGCCACACATCCAGGAAGATCGCGTTGTCGCCCAATTTTCCCTTCAATTCGTGAATATACGCAGCATACATTGTAAGCCGCCAATGCAAAAACAGATCATAGGTGTGCGGGTGACCAGGCATGTAGAACGCCATTTCTGCGGGAAATTCGTAGTTGTTGCCGCAGATGAACACGGGCTTGCCATCCTTGTGCTGCATAGCGTCTCTCAAAGCGGCTACGTGGGCAGCGAGATGCTTCCATCCCGCAGCGGTGTTTGTGATATCCGCAGAGGGTGGCAGCTTCAGTCCTACCGATTTACGGAAGACAGGCAGGAAAATCACCATTGTAAGGAACAGGCTCATTGCACCTGCCACCGCAGTGATTAGCCAGGCTGCCCGCATGGCCTTCGAGCTTCGATCGACGCGATTAGAGAGCATTCCCGCCCAAAGAATGGACGGTGTTATCCATGCAAAGGGGCACCAGTTACCCTGTACCTTCGCCTTTAGCGCCTGCAAACAGAAGAATACCAGCGAGGGTGCGGCCATCGCTATCAGGTACTTCACCCGATGGTCCACTCTGTTGTCGGTCCCACGAATCGGTTTCACAAGCGCTGCAATGCAACCGCCAAACAACACAGGACCAAGTAGTAGTGCCTGAGAACCTATGAAATTGCCTAGCCTTTGAAACGGAGAGTGGTGTGATTTGTGTTCCAGAAAAAGAAGGTGCCTAAAAGTCCACCAGTAATGGTGGGCATTCCAGTAAATAACTCCACTGTAGCATAGCACCATAATGCAGAGCGCTGCCCAGGGCTGCCAGCGCGTGAGCCACGTTCGGTATTCCCTGGTGTAGTAAAAGAATATCAACAGTGATGGCAGAATGAGCACAATCGTCTGCTTGGTCAACAGTCCAAGTCCCATTGCCAGGCCCAAGAGAAGCCAGGTTGGAGTGTTTTGCGGCAGGGACTCAGGATCACTGCCAAATAGGCAATGATAGAGTAGAACCAGCGAAAGTGACCAGAAGAACACCAGCGGAGGATCATAGGTGGAAATAACGGAGCCTACCTCCATTAGTGGGGTGAGCCCTACCAGGATCGTAGCAATAAATGCGGCTCGCGCGTTGAATATCTGCCGCGCCAGGTACCAGATACAGGCGGCAGTGCCTAACGAGAGGGCACAGGCACCGAATCTTACACCGAATTCATTTATTCCAAAAATGTGGGTTGTGAGGTGAACCACATAGGCTATCATGGGGCCGTTGTCATAGTAACCCAACGAAAGGTGCCTAGACCAGTCCCAATAGTAGGCCTCATCTGGTACTAGATCGAAACTGCGAAGTTGAAGTAGCCGTAAAAAAGTTGCAATAAACAGGAAGAGGAACGTTAGCCGATTCCAAATGGGGTGTTGTGCATTTTCACAGGCTACAGAAGGAGACGCTGCCTCACTCAATGACATTAAGAAGCCACCCTTTGTGAGAGGGCACCCTGAGCGGCTACAATAGAATGGTACACCCGCTCCATACCCTGCGCCATGGTTTCTACGGTAAACTGGTCCTGCTGCCTCTTCAGGCCCGCCACTCCCATTGTATGCCTAAGGTTTGCATCCGAGGTGAGCCGGTTTAGGGCATCTGCCATCGCCTGCAGGTCGAACTTTGGTACCACGTAGCCGTTTAGTCCATGTTGCACAAGCTCTGCGTTTCCACCGCTGCGCGTAACAACCAGAGGTTTTGCCATCGACATGGCTTCCAGTATTGCCTGGCTGCAGGCTTCCTCCCACAGCGAAGGCTGAACGACTATATCGAGAGCGGACGTAATGGCGTCGCTGTCATTACGCCAGCCAAGAAAGAAAACCCTGTCCTGTAAGCCCTCTTGCGCTGTAATACGCTTTACTGTAGCGAGGTCATTGCCATCGCCCACCACCACACAGACGGCGCGCTTGTCAACATACTTCATAGACTGCACAAGCTCTCGATGCCCCTTTTGTGCAATCACACGGGATACAATCCCGATTAGCACAGTGTCCGGGACGATGCCCAACTCGCCACGTATGTCAGGCGCGGGGCCAGGTGTTACTTTCTCAACACCCCCATACACCATTTCAAGCCGCTCTGGGGGTATACCGCCTTCCAGCAGGGCATTGTACACTGCGTGCGAAACGCCCACTACCTTGTCATACAGCGCCTTGCTGTACATCCATCGGCGAATGTGAGGCCAGCAATGGGGCATGTGTCTATGAATCACCATTCCCCGGCGATGCTCCAGCCTGCTTGCCAGGCCGGGAACCAAATAATCTCGGGAAAAGTGTGTATTGATAATGTCGTAGCGCTCGCGGCGGATCAGTCGGCGGTAGGCGCCCAGGGTATGAAGATCGTGCTGATTATAGACTTTTAGCGCAAACGCTTTGTGGTGGTGTTCCTCGGCGGTCTTAAAGAGCCAGCTGCCTGAAGGTGCGGTGATATGCACCTCATGACCCCGCGCGGTAAGTCCATCTGCCAAATGAATGATGTACCGCTCGATGCCGCCACTGTTGAACAGGGAACTACCTGCCTGCAGGATCTTCATTGAATATTGACCTCGTAACCACTATCCGCACAGTTTCACATAATACCCGAATAGGGGCTGTGCACGTATTGAAATGGACCCGGCAGCACTCACCTGGTGGTGTATATAATCACCTGTCGACATTGCTTAGCGCAGACGAGCCCCAGCTTAGCCTGGCATAGACTCCTCCACGGCCCTACGGGTCACCCCTCCTCCGGGCATTCGCTGTGCTCGTCGAAGCGAAGGGGTACAGAGGGCGTGACCGCTTTGTGGTTGTGGCCTGATAGCACGGCACTGAAGTACCGTGCTGAGATGCAAAAGCCCTCTCTACAGAGGGCTAAATGCGACAGCCTGTTTTGTGGTTCGGTTTAGCCCACGCAGGTGGGCTTTGGGTCTCAGCCGGGGCGTTCACGCCCCGGCGCAAAGCTTAGCGTCTACTTTGTGGTTGCGGCGTTGCGCTCTGCCCTGGGAGCGGGTGCGTCTCGCCCCCGATGTTCTTCACGAGCTTGTTGGCACTGCGCACGTTGAAGAGACTCCTCCCCGGCCCCACGGGGCCACCCCTCCTCCGGGCACTCGCTGTGCTCGTTGAAGGAGGGAGTGCAGATGACGTGACCGCTTTGTGGTTGTGGCGTTGCGCTCTGCCCTGGGAGCGGGGGCGTCTCGCCCCCGATGTTCTTTTACCAGCTTGTTGGCACTGCGCACGTGGCGTGACCTCTCCCCGCTCGCGCGTCCACCCCTCTCCCGGGCAGTCGCTACGCTCCTTGAGCGAGGGGTACAGAGGGCGGGGCTACTTTGTAGGCGGTTTCTGCCGTAGGATGGCAGGGAAAGTGATCAGTCACAACGAGCGACGATTAAATAGTTGAGCAATTAGGCAATATTGAAAAAGTTATAAGAATGCGCGAAAAAATAATAAAAAGTACTTGACATCCACGAATCATCCTGTTATAATCGCGGTGTAAGTGCTCAGATGCACTTGCGATAGTTGTGTTAATCAGTCAGTTTAGATTGTATTGAGAGTTTATTTTTTGCTGACCCCTGTGTCTGCGATGTTCTGTAACCCCGTCATGCATATCTGTAGTCGGCTCAGGATGCCGATAGTCGTAAACCTTGTGAATGCCTGAATGCGTGGGCATCGTAACCTGTTCTTTAACTTCTGCCTCTAGAACTGTTGAAAGGATGTTTAATTGGACATGATTGAAAATGGCACAAACGGCGAAGAGCCGGAGAACGTTTCGCAACAATCGTTGGATAATAATCGAGAGAGAGAGAGAGAGAGAGAGGTCTCTGCTCCCAATTCCGCAGCAGGTAAAGGCGTTGTTAGCCCGGTACTGCAGTACACAAGATGCACTGGGTGGGGGGTAATTCTCGCGCTCATCTTTTGGTGTGCAATTGCTCTGCCGTGCTCAGCTAACCAGATCGGATGTACTTCGGTGGTGATGTCCGGGCCTGGATATATAGGGCTGGACGACAATCACGGTAATCCGCTTTCTGCCAATGTGCTGGTATCTCAAGTTCAGGCGAATGTGATGGCTGAGCCGTTCACTCTCACGGCAACTATCTCCTGTGCACCCGGACCTTCGTGGACTGGTGAAGCCGTAGTGGCCCTAGCACAATTTGAGACTGAGTCGTCACATGCCTATACTCCATTTTCTGTAACCCCTGCATCTACCTGGATTACTGTTCCAGGCGGCGGTTCTAAAACTGTTTCATTTACGTTTAATGGTCTACCAGACAGCGTTCAACCGCTAATCAATACGGTCATCAATATCGGCTGCTATAATCCTCAAATTAGGGGATACCCGAGTATGCTGGAACAGACGCAATTTGACATTTACACAACGCACTACCTGCCGGAGGCACCGCAGCAACGCCCGTTCCTGGGTGTTATAAGTGATGCATGCAACTGGGCAGTAGGTACAACGCAATACGGTGCAACAGAGGCCGCGTTAACGGAGGGACTGTATTACTCCCAAGACATCACTTACGACGCTAAAGCTCAGTTCACCCAGTTTACTCCCGCCTTTCCCGCGGCACCTACCGGTGAGATATTTCTGCTCACACAGTTTCTCTATGGGAGGCCAACACCCGGTAGCTGCTATGATGTAGCAAACTACCTGCTATGTTGTGCGAATGCACTGGGCCTGCAATGCACGTGCGACCTTATCAACAATAACGCAATACAACAAAAAACGTTGGGGCAAAGCTTCGTTACTAATCCCATTTACCTCATCGGTTCGGATCCCAGTAATGGATACACGACACCGACGTTTTACAATCACCAGGTACTTATTGATAAGGGTGGCAACGTGTGTGACGCCAGCCTGGCAATGGTATTTGACTTAGCCGGTACCATTAACCGACCCATAATTCCTCCTACCGCCTGGCAGTTACTGGGCTACTGGCAGACGCCCTCTACATGTGCTTGCCCCACTGAAAATACAGGGCTGGTTAATACTCCCATTCCATCGGCACCAAATATTATTATCAGTCACTGCGTTCCTGTCATCAGTACCGATACCAATATAATCGGCTGAAATATTCATCAGCAAAGTGAGGTTAAAATGAACAAAATACTTCTTGCTGCTGCAATGTTGCTGTTACCACTTGCTGCAGCGGCTACACCCAATCCGTCCACCGTGAAAAATAAGGAGCAGAAAGCCATGGTGCGTACTTTTACGGCTCAGGAGATTCGAGGCATCAAGATCTCAACACTCGCCCCGCAATCCGACCTTCCAGGGATGGTTTGGGGATGGCTTGGCTGTACAGAACAGCAATTAGGTTGGATAAACACAGGGGTTGATGAGCCATCTATGCTGCGGTTTGATGCCTTTGGTAGCGGCAAGCACATTTTTTTGTACATTTACTATTACCACACCGCGGCTGCTGCAAAGGCCAGCCGGATAACGGAAAGCAGCGGTATTCCTAGCCAGGGGATGTTCAAGAACACGGAGGGTTCGTTTACGGGCCATAAAATAGGCGAGGATGTGCACCACGTCGACTTCTATCTATCCATGAACGTTATGAATGGAGTTAAAGTTGATCCTTACAAGGTGGTGTCCTTAGGGCTAGTAGCACGCGATGGTGATGTCTGTGTTTCGATGGCTGAGGATGGGCCGCCGAACTATGTATTTACAGCTCTGGACAAATGGATGCTGGAGAACACGGCAATCGACATCTTTAAGCGTGCTGCGGTTTATGGTATGACCGCAATCACCAAGCCTAATACTCCGTTAGAGCCACTGCCAGCCATTGAGCCATAGGTCTCACACGCACCTTTAGGGCACGTATCCTTGCGCGTACCCTAAAGGTGGTGGGTTTTATCCGTTAGTCGTAGGTGGTTGCGGCGTTGCAGAGCGCAGCTGCCGCTTTATTGGTGGGCAGGTTCACCAACGTGTCGGCACCGCTTACGGTGAAGGGATTTCTCCCCGGCCCCACGGGGCCACCCCTCCTCCGGGCATCCAAGGTAAACATTCACCTAACACTCAGAGCTGGTGCGCGAAATCATCGAGTGAATTGCATCACTGCTACCGAACCCGCCTGCATGGTGTACTCGGTTGTTGCTTGCATTGACAGCGTTACCGGTTTCGGTGGAATGTCTACACTTGCATAGCTCTTAGCGCCGCTATTAACCCATTGAAACGTTGATGAGTCGAGTGCATAGAGTATACAGTGGTGAAATCCACGTGGTGCCTCTACCTCTACGGGCATGGCGCTCGTAGCTGAATGATTGATCAACAACAGCCCAATGGAACCACCTGGCTTGACTACTGCGTACGCTGACACGCCGGCCGTGGCGGACGTGCTGTCGGTCTTTACCGTTGTTGCAACGGTAGTGTGCGGCTCGCCTGCCGCGCTCAACCAGTCGTGCGTTATCATTTGCAGCGCCCAGAACTGGCCGGTGGGCTGATTAATCTGATGATCCTTGGATACTGTGAAGGGACAATACGAACCCCAGACGAGTGGAGCTGCGGGGCCAAGCCCGAAAGGATCAAACTCGTAAAAATAGAAATGACCAGCGTTGCCGTATGAAAGAAACGCGCCAATTGCATCTGCCACCCACCGTGCACCCATAAGCCCACTGGTGTTTGCAGTTCCGGCGCTCATGTTAGTTTCAGTGATGTATACAGGTAGTTGTGTGGGCACACCCGCCTGATGCACTAGTTGAAACAGCCTGGCCATTTGCGCAGGTTCCTGAGTAGCGGTTTGTGCGGAGACAATTCCACCATTAAACGGGTAGTGCTCGGTGGAGACGAAATCGAGCAGTTTTAGCGCATGACTACGGCGCAGGTATTCAACAAATCGCGGTAGCCAGTCCGTTACTCCCTTTACTGCGTCAGGTGCCTGTGCATCGATGCTAGAAAGCACTGGACCGCCAATAGGCAGGTGTGGAAACCGCTTCCTAATCGCCTTCGCCCACTGAATGTAGAGTGCACCGTAGTCCTCGGGGTCAATCTCCTGCCCGTCTGGCTCCTCGCCAAGTTCAACCCCTGCAAGTTTGTCACCACGGGCCTCAAGATAGGATAGTTCGGCAACGGCGTCTTGGGGTGTAGAGTACACCATAGCAACCGGAACGAGAGATGCCTCGCCTTTTGTTAAGCCTGAATGGAAGCAGAGATCCAGGCCAGGTTGATCCCAACCAGGAAGGAAGTCACTCTTCGTATGCCATGGGTCGGTGGAAGATACGTAAAAGGCTGTCTGTTTGGTTGAAGCAAGGTGGTGAACGGCATCCTGAAAGTGGCCGGTAGCGTCTAGCATGCCAATGCCAACCTCGGCAATGGCATAGCCTTGCCGGTCGCGCGGATCTGTGGAAGCGAGAGCAGATGTGTGGGAGGAGCCGGTCATTAGCAGGCGAATGTAGCGCACCATGTGAGTATTGGTTGCTACCCTTAGCATCTGTACTCCACCCATCATTTGGGTGAAGCTCCCACGAGAAAATGTCGCCCACGTACCATGGTTGGGATGATCAAATGGGGTAGTGCCAGTCCAATATTGCACCTTAAAACGTCGCGCATAGGGTGCCAGCCAGCGTATCGAGATGGCATTTATCGGGTGCGGCGCGCCCAGATCAGCGATTATCCACTGTGGGTGCGCGCTGTCGGGTTGGCCAGTGAACCGGGTGCCAAGATAGGGATCGCTTTTCCAAAAGGTAGTGTTATTACCGTCATCCAGGCGAGAATAGGATTTGTTGTCCCCCTGGTCAAAAGTGTCGCCTCGGCGCGGAAGCGCGAAGCATCCACTCGATGTGATGAACGCGCCGGGCTTGGCGCTCCCTGTGAAATAGCCCTGCTGCCTGCCAGGATCACTCCAGGTACCTACTGGATTCCAGTGCCAGGCCTGCACATTCAGTTCGGTGTAAAGCCGATAGGTAAAGGATCGCAGCCCGGTCTTCCTGAATTCGTGCACGTTGTGCCGCGAGAACAGTTTCAGAATGGAGGCGGTATCGCACTCATCAATTCCGCAACCTAGAACCTTATGTGGGTTAAACTTTAACAGAGGTCTATGTGTGTGAATGGTGATTGTCGCCTCAGACTTTGGCGGAGGCGTGCCTTGGGTAATGGGTAGCATGATGGGTCATCATAACACTACGCAACGCAAATGTCAATGATTGTGTGCATTGAATTGGATATTGTTCATTGTTTGGGAGATTGTCCTGTAAATTTGTCAATAACCTGTAAATTTAAGTTAATAGTTGACGCTTTAATTGTCTGAAACAATGTATCTTCAGGCGGTAGGGAATATCGATCGCGAGAGAGTTGACGTCAAATTGAGCACGGCTGTTCTCATTCAATCGCCTAGGTAATAACAAATGTTCGGTGTCAAACGAGCCTTCTCTGGTACAAACTGTGGCCAAACATAATCATTTAGTGGATGAGTACCAGTGGGTACTGGCACACCCTGTATCCTTGTTTATAGCTGTGAACACGCGGCAAAGAGCCCAGCGCCTGTATTTAGGCGTGCGTTATTGGGGGTTTGCCTATACTCTCGGCGAAGCAAATGCCAAGGCAATAACGTCATTTGGCAGCGCGCCGACGTTTGCCAAAGGTAAACACTACTAACGCGGATACTCCGCAGAATAGTCCGCCAATTTGCATAGCCCGGCCCGGGCCGAGTTGCTGTGCAATAACCCCCATGAGGAAGGTGCCAATTGGCAGGCTGCCCCCGAAAACAAGCGCCCATATACCCATGATACGTCCCCGCAAATGGTCAGGAGACTCGGTCTGGATGATGCTGTTTCCTATGGAATAGAAGAGGATGATACCGCCGCCAGAGACAAAAAGGAGGGGAGCTGCCGTTGCAATACTGTGCGAGGCTCCAAAGAAGATAATGCTGCAGGCGTAGACGAGTGCGCCTATGTAGAGAGTTCTCACACGCACGATCTGCGCGCCACGGGCCGCAACGGTCAGTGCTGCAACGCATGCACCCAATCCATTCACTGCGAGCACCCAGCCGTATCCCCTGGCACCCATATGCAGCTGCGTGACAACGAACGCCGACAGCTGCGATTGATATGCCCAGCCGCCTAACCCCATGATAGAGAGCAACACCACCGCCTGCGCGATTGCCGAGTTGGTTCGCAGGTATTGGAAGCCTTCCAGTGTGTACTTCCAGCCACGATTGCCATGTTTATGTTCAAAATGTGCCGCTGGCAACTTTATGCAGAAAAGGGCGTAGAGTACCGCCAGGTAGCTAAGCGCGTCAACAAGAAAGCACCAGGGCGCACCCACTGTGGCAAGCAACAGACCGCCAATGGCAGGGCCAATCACGCGCGTTGAGTTTACCATGGCGCTGTTGAGTGCGATCGCGTTTACCAGATCGGATTTTCCCACGAGCTCCACCATAAGTGTCTGCCGCGCGGGCATTTCAAATGTGGTGGAAAGCCCCCAAAGCACGGAGAATATCATGAGATACGCCACATGCACGGGGCCGTGAAAAAGCATGAGGGCCAATGTTAACGACGAGAGTAGCGAAAACCAGCTAGTGACCTTGAAGATGAGGATCTTGGGCACTCGATCCGCAAGTGCCCCCGCGTAGATGGCCAGCAGGAATATCGGCAACGAATTCAGCATGAAGACGATACCTAGCCAGTATTCCGAATGTGTAAACTTGTAGGTTACCCATGCCAGAGCGGCCGTTCGCGTCCAGGTGCCGATTAGCGATACAGACTGCCCGCTATAGAAGTATCGATAGTTCGGGTTTTTCAGGGCCGAAAACATATTGCGCCAGCCGGCCTTGGGTTCAATAGGCATCTCAGTTGGCTCGTTAACAATTTCAAGCTCTGGCTCGGTGCCCTGGTATTCAGCCACGCCTACGCCGCCTGCGCGCGAATGAACTCGTCTACCGTTACTATCTCCGCCTGCATGGG
>JAJYCW010000030.1 GCA_021777995.1 bacterium | reverse complement strand
TTAGGGCACCTTCTAATGATAACTGGGTTCCCGCTGACTGGAGCGATGGCAGCAAAGACGCGGCATATGTCGTAGGCAGCCGTGCATCGCCATTGTCCGCGAATGCGCAGCCTGCAGGCCGAATCATTTGCCAGGCGAACCACTATTCGGCACGAGGGCTCTCCGCCGTAGGTCTCGATCTCCTCATGATCTAATGCAGTGATAGAAGCTATCGGAAACGCATACACATCGCGTGTCTGCTGCGGTGCTGCTGAGGTAATGGGGTACCGATGTAGAACCAGCCGTTGATCGGTCAACATGAGTGCACAGTGCGTAAGGCCCGCACCACTTATACCAAGTTCCAGCCGCCCACGCAGCCCGCCAGCCAGCCGACATACGGTAACACCAAGCATCTGCTCGCCATCGGCAAGTCTGCTCTGCATGGCCTTAATCACCACAGCCTGCAGCATCTTGTCCCGGTTGTCGCCCCCGGTTGCCGAGGCCGTTAGGGCGCGCCGCATTATAGAAGAGCGCTTTTGCACGTGCTTATCCTGTAACCAGAAGTTCTTTCATCAATACATGCCCTACGATGCCCGGTGAAGTCTGGTTTCATTCCAGGTTTCGTGCGGCAATTATTGCTCCGCAAAGCAGGTCAGCAGTGCGCCTGAAGTCGCTGTCACCGCGCACGATGAGGTCGGCATATGTGCGCGAGGGCTCAACCCAGGTACTGTGCCCAACTCTGGCACACTCGCGATAATAGGTTGATATCCACTGGGGATCGGTACTTCCGCGACCTCCGTTCATATCACGAAGCAGCCGCCGAAGGGCCCTTAAGTCAGCATCCAGCTCTACGAAAACGCGCACATCCAGAAGCTCGCGAACCTCTTTAACCTGCAGCGCCATGAGGCCCTCAATAATTAGGAAGTCGGGCGCTTCATCGTCGTTCAATCTGGCGACAACGTCTCTTGCAAGGCGGGCGTTATCCGCGGAGCCTGGATGGTTGTTATCTGGCAGCTCTTCCCCCGTTGTGGGCGACACAAATTTCGGTCCACCCGGCGCCCCACGGTAGAAATATTTGTCCATGCCGACAATTTCAACGCTCGCCGAAGGAAGTTTACCTGTTAACGCGGTTTTGAGTGCCGTAGTTAAAGTCGTTTTACCGGAGGCCGAGCCACCCGCAATTCCCGTCACAATCGTTCTCTTCATGTTTGGTCGCTTTGTATCCGTTCCTGAAATATCTGCAGCGATTGCTGCAGGCGTTGTTGAACAAGTGTGACTGTCACGTCCGCGCGCGTTCGCTCCAATACCGCTCGTAAACTGTCGGTAGTTCGCCTAAGCCCGCCTGTAACAGCGTCCGGAAAATCGAAGGAGATTAACTCAAAATAGATGTCGTCCATAATCTCCAGTGTTTGCTGGGCCAAGGCAGAGTTCTGCTCGCGCAACAGGTCGAGGACGTACCTTCGAGATTCACTCGCTGCTTCTGCAAGCCCATTAAGGTACGCAGGAAGCTCCACATCCAGCTCGGTGGGTGACGGTATTGGCAGTTGTTGTACAATGGCTAACATCGCTGCTGCCTCCACGTACTCTTTTTGGGAGTCATGAACATAACCGGCCCAGTATAACGAAGGATGATGTTTAAGCAGTTCTTTCAGCTCGTGTGTTATTCGTGATGCAGCCTCTAGTGCCGTAGTCGCACTGCCAACCTCTCGTCGATGAATGGCACGTATTGACCGGGAAGCGTGCTGTATGACCTGTCTACTTAATCCCAGGGCCTTTTCACGTGCAGCGCACACATCGGTAAACACGGAGTGAATGGAGGCAGTTACCTCCTCGAGCGAAGCCGGCGCGCGACTTTCATAAGACATTATGATACACTCCAATGTAGAAGAACAGCGTTATAACTTGTAGTTCTTTCATGGCAAGCTTCATTCCTTCTCACTCATTAGACGTGGAACTAAAGGTCACGGTCACGATGTATACGGGTTGAAGTAGTATGTCCTCACAAGAATGGGAAAGGCAGGCAGATGATTTCACCGAAAATCTGGAGCATTGGAATTGGCTCGGCGGTAGCAATTGGCATGTCGATAACGATCTGCAGAGCACAGATGCCTCATGCGAATTTCGTCAAAGTTACGTCGAATGAAACAGCAAAGGCAGTGCCTCACAAGCCGATAAAGGTGACGTTTCATATTAAGGTTTCGTCACCATTTCACATACAGGGCCATCCCTCAATAGAGGGCTATATTCCAACTAGTTTGAAGATTACTGCGCCAAAAGGCATTAAAGTTCTTAAGATCATTTACCCCAAACCCGTTGTCAAGCCATTCTTCGGTGAGAAGCTGCCTGTATATGAGGGCTTAGTAAACGTCACCGCTGTATTAGTGGCTAGCAAGGAGGGCCGTTACAAATTGCCGTACCTGCTTCACTATCAGGGATGCAACACACAGCAGTGCTATCCACCTCAAGACGCAAAAGGTGTCGCTGTGGTGAGCGTGAAAGGATTGGGGTCGGTTTCCCATGAGAAACATCATTAAGCGGTCGTGGGTTGGTAGTCTGCTGCTTCCAGCAGTCGTATTAGGACTGATCGTTGCGGCTTCCGCACCTACACAAGCTCAGGCCAATCCTACATATATCCATGTTACGGCAACGCTCTCACCGCCAGACGCCAGGGCAGGGGAAAGCGCACTCATAGAGCTTACTGCAAAAATTACCGCTCCCTACCATCTCTATTCCCTTACCCAGCCCTCTACGCCAGATGGGTTTGGACCTGCCAAAACCACCTTGACGCTTAAAAACAGTGGCACATTTACCATCGTAGGCAAACCGCAGCAGTCGAAGTTCCAGACGATGTTTGACAAAGGCTTCCAAATTGAGGATCAGATCTACAATGGAACAGCTCAATTCGGTATACCGGTAACGATCAGCAAGTCAGCTCAAGGAACCGTTTCCACCTCGGTAGCGATGCACTACCAGCTCTGCACCGATGTCAACTGTTTGAATGCGACTACCATAAATGTACCCATAACCTTTGCCCTAAGCCCTGGACCGGCTCGGCAGGATCACCTCACACCGCTCACACTTGCAAATGCCGTTTCCAGCCGTCCGGCTACGGCAGTTGCTTCTATGACAACTGCCAACTCTCAGGCGCCAGCAACTGATGCCACGGCGGCAAAAATTGCCGCTGCACAACGCGCAGGGCTACTGCAATTTCTCTTGCTTGCCGTTGGCTACGGGTTTCTCGCTCTGCTAACTCCCTGCGTTTTTCCAATGATCCCTATTACAGTGAGTTTCTTCTCCAAGAAGCGGGGCCAAAACAGTCGGCAAGGCATCCTGGAAGCAGTTGCCTACTGTGCGGGGATCATCGGTACGTTCACCGTGGTTGGTGTAGCCGTGGCAGTTGCCTTTAAGGCAACCGGTATCCGCGTTCTTGCCAACAATCCTTGGCTGAATCTGGGCCTTGCGGTTCTCTTTATAGCCCTGGGCATCAATTTGATGGGTGGCTTCGAGATACTGCTGCCGCCTTCTCTTGCAGACAAGGCGAACAGAGCTGCCGAGCGAACGGGTCTCATTGGCCCATTCCTCATGGGCCTCACGTTTACGATCACCTCGTTTACCTGTACCGTAGCATTTGTAGGCACACTCCTAGCGGCGGCGGCAAAGGGCAACGTCTTCTACCCGGTTATGGGTATGCTTGCCTTTAGCTCTGCGTTTGCCTTACCGTTCTTTTTACTGGCTCTCTTCCCGCAGTACCTTAACAGGTTACCAAGGTCGGGCGCGTGGATGGTAACAGTGAAGGGGTTTATGGGGTTCGTGGAGATTGCAGCCGCAATCAAATTCCTTTCCAACGCGGATCTTGTTTGGAGTCTGGACTTACTCACCAGGCCGGTTTTTCTGGCAATCTGGTTCGGTATAGCCGCCATCGCCGGTCTTTACCTACTTGGAGCCGTACGACTTCCCCACGACGAATCTCGCGCAATCGGGACAACTCGGCGCATTATCGGAATGGTTTCGTTAGTGGCCGCAGTCTGGTTCCTTGCAGGCATCAATGGTGCGTCGCTCGGTCAGGTGGTATCGTTCCTTCCGCCCGATCCCTACCCTGGTCATTCTGGTGGCGCTACAGATCTTCTACACTGGGAACATCACTACAAAGCTGCCCTTGCACACGCTGCGACTAACAATCAAGATGTGCTTATTAACTTTACCGGTGTTAACTGTACGAACTGTCGACAGATGGAAAACACGGTATTTCCGTTGCCTGCTGTGCAGAAACAGCTCGCTCGGTTTACGCGTGTCGAGCTATATACCGACCGCGACCTGCCATCCGACAGAGCTAATGCTGCACTGCAACAAAAGCTTATACACGTGGCCACCCTGCCCGCGTACGTCATTGTTTCACCAACCGGGGAGGTTCTACGGGTACAACAGGATAGATCCTCACCTTCACAGTTCATCAAATTCCTGTCTCAAAACTAGGTGTGTAAAACCAGGCACAGCAGGCCAAAAAATAGGTCTGCCGTGCCTTCCAATGTTTCTCTCGGAGGTAGCCCTTTGTCTGGCAAATGGATTACCCACAGACAGGCCCCAACGAGCGCTTAGCGTTTCAAATGACCCCACTCTACACTCCAACATGCCATTTGGTTGGGAACCCCTGTCACCGAATGCCCGTCTAAATGCTTGAGGAGAAGAGTTGATATGCACAAGTCACAAGACGTATTATATCTCTCCAGGCGCCAAACGCTCATGCTGGCATTGGCCGGTTGTTCAGGTATGGCCATGGCAATGGATCCCACACCCGCAGAAGCCAATATTTTTATGCCATCCATTGCTGAGCAGAAGAAACTTGGAGAACAAGCAGCTCAACAGATCTTGAAAAAGTACAGAGAAGTGAATGATTCCCGAGCTGTTCGGTTTAAGAGAATCGGCCACAATCTTGTAAGTGCGCTGAGCACTAACGACCAAAGGACCTGGAACTTCAGTTTTCACGTTATTGAAAGCAAGCAGGTAAATGCGTTTGCATTACCGGGCGGCCCCATGTTTATGTATACCGGCTTAATGGACCGCCTCAACAATAACAGTGAAATCGCAGGTGTGACAGGGCACGAAATGGCGCACGTGAGGCTGCAGCATTGGGCTAAAAGTTATGCCAATGAGCAGGAGAGAAACCTTGGGCTGTCGTTGCTGTTGGGTTTAACCCATGCCAGTAGTACTGTGCAGAAACTCGCCTCGGTGGGAGATAGCCTTTATACCCTGCACTATTCCCGGCATGACGAGCGGCAGGCAGACGAGTATGGTCTTGCAAATATGGTCGCGGCAGGATATAACCCGCAGGGTATGATAGAGCTCTTCATGGTACTGGAAAAACTCAGTGCTAGCAATCCACCGGCGTTTTTGAGCGATCACCCGCTTACCAGTGCGCGCATTGCCGATGTACGGCGTCTTATTCAGGATAAGTACTCACAGGATTTGCGTCGGCCAATGTCTGGTATTAACGGCTAATCGCTATCCAGTTTCGTATCCTGGTGGATGATTCCCTCCAGTTCTGCCCACTTCAATACATTAGCCCAATCGGGAGAGGGAATAAGTCCGTCATGGGTCAGGCGTTGTACAAGCCCGGCAGTAAAGTGGTTAACGTATTCGGTTGTGAGCGCTAACTCACGAGCAATTTCACTGGTAGTGTATCCGCCACCCGCCAAAGTTAACACTTTTCTCTGATCTGAGTTAAGGGTCTCTTTAATACGTTGCGCCGCCTGACGCTTGACTCGCTCCCAACGCCTAAATCGAATTCTTGCCCTGGTTCTCAAAAACCCTCCTTTGCGGCGCCACCATCGTATCCGTAATCCTGCGTCGTACGGCAAACGTCGCCGTAAGGGCAGAATGAGCAGTGGCTGCCCGGCTTGGCTGTTATATCCGCCGACTCAATACCCCGAGCCAGGCGAATGACTGTAATCTCTAGCTTCTCAGTCATTGTATTCCATTGATCGCGGCTTATTGGGCGCACATGCCGATTATCATCGTCTGGAAGCATGCCCAAATTATGTTCACGATTCGGAATCCTAAACAATCTTGGGCGCCCCTTTTGCCTCATGATATCATAGCAGGCACCTAATGGGTCAATGTTGAAAACACGCTGCAGGGCAAGCATGTAAACAGGCATCTGAAGACTAGATCCTTCGTCAAGTGCCTGTTCGAGGCCGGCGAGATCTGGCGACCGGTTCAACTTGTAATCAATTGCAAGGCCAAGGTCACCCCTCTCATTCACATCTACCCGGTCTATAACACCACAGATGTGTACCGGTGCCCCACCATCCGTACCGGTAATGATGAGCGGCCTTTCGGTTGACTCCCTGTCATAATGCCGTGATTTGTCCTCATACCTGCCGAACTCCACGTCTGGAGTGAAATGGCCGCTGGATACTCCAAATGCAAGTTCAACGTAAGCAGTGCGCAGGCACCATCGCTCACTGTAGTACTGGTCTCTCTCTGCAAACGCTTGCAATAATCCCTGCAGGTACTCGCGTAGCAGCGGAAGCCGATGCCTGCGTACTGGCGGGCGCCATCTGGTAATCTCGCCCTCGAGTGCTGCGTTAAGCTGGTCCATCTGTTCCATGGGCCGATTGCCCCCGCCACGATAGAAGTGAAACAGGGCACCGTGCAGCATGATAGACTGCATTCGGTATTCATTGATATCTTCACGCTGGTCAATTTTGAGAACGAACCGCATATAGTGCTGAAAAGGACACGTTGCAAATGTTTGTAGCTCCGTAAGGCTGTAGACACGCGGTGCGTGCGGTGCACCGGTAGGCGGAAGGTGTGCATGCAGAATGTTAGGTGGCGGAAGGTCTCGGCTTGCAAGAACTGTTGCAATGGTTTCAGCCGCGTCACTCTCGTTACCTAAGCGTTCAAGCAGCTGTCGTCCGCGCTCCTTTTCCTCCGCTGCCGGTCCGCGTTCCGCAGCCGGGTGCCAATAGGCCGCAATACCAGCCTGAAGTAGGTCCTTATCATCCACCGCGTCTTCCATACGAGGCGCGACATCCCACAACTTCCGTAGAACCTCCTCCATTAATGGTTGACCATCTTTCGCTGTTGAAAGCGCGTGCCTCAAATCATGCAGATAGAAGGAGGGCAGAGTGTCTCGATCTGCACCCACTCTTGGGTAGGAAAGTACTAGCCGCTCGGTTGGGCAGGTTACCGCCAGATAGAACATAAGCCGTTCTTCGTCTACACGATCCAGTTCTGGTTCTAGTTGAAATTGAACTGAATGCGACCGCAACAGCAGCCGTTCATCATCTCTAATTAGAGGGTCTTCGCTCACTCTCTGAGGAAACAGACGCTCTGCCAACCCCGGCACAACCGCAACTCGGATACCAACCTCTCGGGTGGAGTAAGGATCAACCGTTCGCACGCGGTCACCTTGCGGCTGGCTTAGGTAATCTCGCAATCTCCACGCCGCGTCCAGTCGATTATAGAGCTCGTGTAGGCTAAGGCTCTCTCGTCCCAACATCGCACAGGTGGCCGCAATATCATCCAGTACGGAAAGTGCGGCGGCTTCTGCATCGCTATATCGCAGTTCCACGTCCGCCCCAACACCCGGTGGCCCAATCGTGTGTGAGCAGAATTCTGCGAGGAGGCGTTTGGTCAGCGCCTTGGCGGCGCCGACCGTAAGCGTTACGTTCAAAACTGGCAGCAACACGGCGTGAATAGAGCGCAACAGTGAAGCAATTCCTTCTGGGCAGCCGGGGTCGTCTGTCCACTGCACCCAGTTATCCATGCCCGCTTTGTCACCGTTACGCTGGATGAAGCGGGTAACCGACGAGGCATCTACGGCACGTGCGCCCGTGTATGCCGATTGTATGACGGTGAGTACATCGTCGCAGCGCCAGTCATTAATAGCCATGCGTAGAAGCGACAGCACTACTGACATCCGCGGATTTTGCGCAATTGGCTCTGTAATGGGAAGTGCGGCGGGTATGCCAAAACGCGAAAAGGTAGTTCGTAACAGTGGCAAATAGGGACCGGGTGACCGCAAAACTACGGCGATCTGTTGCCACTCGCAATCCAGGCACTTGCGCACGTCTATGATTGTACGGGCAAGCATCTCGACCTCTATTACCTGATTAGGAGCACTGATCAGGGTAATGGGTGGACCTGTGCGCGTAGGTTCCTGATGGAACGTAGTACTTCCCAGGTGATTTCTCACTACATCAAGCGACGTGAAACCTGTATTAGAGCTCTGCAGCACTTCCTCGGTACACAGGAATGATGCGCGAAGTGATTCCAGCAGCCGCAGCGGTCGGGCAAACCACAAGGGACGGCTCTCGTCGGCGCCCAGGGTAACCATTACTCGTGACCGGGCATGCGAGGCGAGCACGGCTATCAGCTGCAGGTGCAGCGGATGCAGCAGGGTAAAGCCGTCGAAAACAATTGCCTCTGCAGGAGGTTTAAGACGTAGCACTTCAATTGAGGAGGTGATGAGGTCGACATCGTCATGAAGCGACTGTAGCTGCAGAAACTTACTGTATTCGTCGAACACAATCGCAAACTCAGCAAGTTTCGCGCTGGTATCAGGGGCATCTGAGGCAACACTTGCAGCAACCTGGGCCACCATCCCAGGAGATAAGGATGCAAGCTTCATTAAGCGGATGCCATCTAGCAGCAGGCTAACTAATCCTGGCTTGGTCAAAACTTTGCCAAAATAACCGTCCGGCCTGAGGTACTGAGAAACCAGTTCCTGAACGATCATCTGCTGCAAGTTTACAGGCAGGATGTGTTGGCCCGCGGGAATTTGTCGTTCCACAAGGCGCTGTAACGACATGCACTTCACCGTAGGAGGAAGGTCTGTTCGCGAGGCGATGTACAACGCCTGATTCTGCGTAGGAACAATCACCAAACCACTGGCCGCCGAGCTTGCAAACTGGATTGCACGCAGCGATTTGCCACTGCCGGCCGCGCCGAGAAGTACATGCAGCGGCGGAAAACCTGTCATGCAGCGGTTGCGGCCCTGGATAACATCGCGGCCCAATTGGTAGCCTGCTGATATACGGCCGAAGCCCTAAACAGCAGCGCTTCTTGAAATGGCGCACCAATTAACTGCATTCCTACTGGCAGGCCATCCACAAATCCGCAGGGAACTGAAATACCCGGCAGCCCAGCCATGTTGACAGGAATGGTGCACACATCCGCGAGTTTCATCTCCATTGGGTCGGACATCGCCCCAAGCTTAAACGCAGGGGCTGGGGCCGTAGGAGTGAGCAGTAGATCAAATTTCTGGAACGCAGCCGTGAACTCATTTCGAATGAGCGTGCGAACCTGTTGAGCGCGTCGGTAGTAAGCATCATAGTATCCGGCCGAAAGGGCGTAGGTCCCAATCATGATTCGCTGCTTTACTTCAGAGCCAAAGCCTTGTCCGCGTGAAAGCTCCATGAGACCGATGTGCCCCGTTTTATCGGCGCTACGCATACCGTACCTAACGCCGTCGAAGCGAGCCAGGTTGCTGCTGCACTCTGCGGGAGCTACCACGTAATAAGCGGCGAGGGCATAGTCGGTAGAGGGCAGGCTGCACTCCTCCACGGTCGCACCCAGGCTTTCATAAAGAGCGGCAGCAGCACGCACGGCTGCGGCTACGTCTGCATTCACTCCCTGGGCATAGTACTCCTGAGGTACACCTATACGCAGCCCTTTCACTGTTGGATTACTACAAGCGGCCATATAGTCGTCAACCGGGGCAGGTGCCGAGGTGGAGTCGTGCTCGTCGGGCCCCGCTATAAGCTGAAGCAGCATGGCGCTATCTTCCACCGTGCGGGACAGTGGGCCAATTTGATCTAGTGAGGAGGCGTAGGCAATGAGTCCAAACCGACTAACTCTCCCGTAGGTCGGTTTCAGGCCCACCAGACCGCAATAGGACGCCGGCTGGCGTATGGACCCGCCCGTATCCGAGCCTAAAGCAAGCGGAGCCTCGCAGGCAGCAACTGCTGCTGCCGATCCACCAGAGGAGCCGCCCGGTACACACGTACTGTCCCACGGGTTGGTGGTCGACTGAAAGGCGGAGTTCTCGGTGGAAGATCCCATTGCAAATTCGTCCAGGTTCACTTTACCCAGAAACACCATTCCCGCGTCTCTCAACTTTCGAACCACGGTTGCGTCATACGGTGGTACAAAATTGTTCAGGATGCGCGAGCCGGCCGTCGTTCGAACACCTGCGGTACAGAGGTTATCTTTAAGGGCCATGGGTACCCCAGCCAGAGGTGATAATTGGTCGCCTGCTGCAAGACGGTGGTCAATGACATCCGCCTGCGCAAGCGCCTCTTCTGCAGTAATGGTGAGGAATGCACGAACGGAAGGCTCAACAGACTCAATGTGCGCAAGTGCTGATTGCGTCACCTCACGGCTGCTAGTCTTGCCGGCAGCAATGAGAGCAGAAATCTCATGGGCTGTTAGCTGAAAAAGCTCGGGCATCCTACTCAGCCTCCATGATCCGCGGTACAACAAAACAGCCGTCACGTGCCTCGGGTGCATTCGCGAGGGAGGCATCTCGCTCTAAGGATGGCCGGACAACATCATCGCGAAGAACATTCCACAGGGTCATGGGGTGCGATGTGGGTTCCAGGCCATTGATGTCGGCCTGTTGAAGCATTTCAACGTGAGCAAGCAACCTGTTCAGATGCAACGACTGCTCCACTACCTCGTCGTCGTTCAGGTCAAGACGGGCAAGTGCTGCTACGCTACGAACCTGCTCGGGTGATAACGCCATAAAAATCCTCGTTCATTGTGTTAATGTGTAGCAGATTATAGCATAGGCGTTAGCCATCAAACGGAGATGTCACAACGCATCGGTACCAGTTTCCCCGGTGCGAATGCGCACCGCGCGTTCTACGGTTGATATGAACAGCTTCCCATCCCCAACTTCTCCTGTTCTGGCTGCTTCAAGCAGCGCATCCACCACAGCATCTTCACGGTCATCTGGAATAACTACCTCTATTTTCACCTTCGGCAACAAGTTCACAACATAAGTATTTCCCCGGTACTTCTCAGTTCTGCCGCGCTGCCTGCCATATCCTCGCACATCAATAACCGTCATCCCCATGATACCCAGTTCGGACAGTGCCTCCTTCACAGCATCTACCCGCATTGGTCGTATAACGCATTCAATTTTCTTCATCAGTTACTACCACTTTCGTTGCCACGTGAACTCTCGCACATACTGCTCATTGTGACACGGTCAACCGCGAATAGTGAGCCACTGCAAGTTATAGTAACCCGCAAATGGTTGTTAACCGGCAAAAAGCATCGTTGGACAGGACTCCCTCGTTCCAGCTGCAATTATCCTCACCCTGAATGGTTGCCAAGTGTCGCTGTTAATATATGGCAGCCACTTACAGGTAAAAGTACCTGTTGTAATTAACCGCACTCAAATAACCAAGGTGCTATTCAAAATTTACGGTAGATTTACGATAGATTACCCGTGAATTTATGGTGGCTTTACGATGAGGGGATATAATACCCGCGTAAGGCAGATTGGGGCCGGTGAAGTACCCGACGACCTCGACGAGTTTTCTTCTCTCTTACAAAGTTGGTTGCGCTAGCAGAGTGACGCGCGCTTTAGGGCGTTCTTCGACATCGTTCTCACAAACCTCCAATAACTGGAAGGTTTTGCTGCTTCAATTTCTACTCAGCCGAATGACGCAACGTGTTCTTTACTGCAAAGGCGCAAACCATACAATCAGTCGAGAATTTGAATCAATGCCGCTAGTGGCACCTGATTGCACGGAGGACCTACGTCTTCGCATATTTAAATCTCGCCTGTGCTAGTTAACCGGTTCTTGTAAGCAACGAATAGATCAAAGGAGTAGCTTAAGAGCCAAGTTGTAATAGCGGCTCAAGCGCAAACCAATTCATGAGATCGAAATCTATCCATTTTCGTAAGGCATGGTCCGTAAAGCCTGCCGATGCAAGTCGTAATTCCTTGCAAACCCTACGGTCACATCTGCACTACACCACCTATGCATTAATCCTTACTGGCACGTTCTATAGTGTCGTTGCGGTTGCTTCTCCTGTATCCTGGACCAACGGAGGTAATGATGGACTGTGGAGCACGAGCAGCAACTGGTCAACTAATTTGGTCCCGTCAGCTACCGACACGGTTACCAACACAACAGGCGACGGGATCACAATTAACACAGCGGCAACCTTCGCCTCCCTGGTTTCCAACGGAGAATTAGACATCAGTTCGTCGGTGACCGGCGGCTCGGCCTCCAGCACCATGCAGATTAACAACACACTCAATCTTAATGATGGAACAAATATAACTGATATTGAGATTCTAGCTCCTACTGGTACCAACCAGATGTTCAGTCTTGGTACCAATACACTAACCAGTGTAACCCTTGACACGGGCACCACATTGAATATGGGGTCATCCAACCTTGACGTCTCTGGCCTGATTAACAATGGGACCATTCAAGGTGATGGCACCATAGAGGGGACGTTAACGAACGGCGGTACCATTAACGCCGATCAGTCAGCACACAGCCTGTTATTTTCCGTCTCAACCACCAACAACGGCGGCACACTGGAAGCTACCAACGGGGGCGTGCTGGAGTACAACGGCAGCACTCTTAATGACAGCGGCACACTGAAAGCCGACGGTGCTGGCAGCCAGGTGATGCTCGACGGCGGCGTAGTTTTCACTGCAAGTAACGACAAATTGTCCACGTCCAATGGAGGATTAATTGTAGCAAACGGCGCTACGATTGAAGGGACCATTGGGTCTGGTACCCTTAGCTTCACCGACAACGGATCCAACATTCTTAACGGGGCCACCGTAAACGGCAACCTCGACCTCGCGACAATCTCCAACGCACAGCTGAGCAATCAAGGTTCGACAACTCTCACCGGAACAACGAACCTCGGTACGGGCTCCATAATGTACGTTCAGGGCGCCAGCTCAAATCTCATCAACCAAGGCACAGTAGAGGGCAGTGGCACGATCGATACGTACAACTTTGGCACATTCACTAACACGGGTACTGTGCAATCTACTACCGGTGGAATACTCTCACTAGATAACGGTACGGTTAACGATAGTGGTACGTTGAAGGCCGACGGCGCTGGCAGCCAGGTGATGCTGGACGGTGGTGTCGTGTTTACAGCAAACAACGACACATTATCCACTTCTAATGGAGGATTAATCGTAGCGAACGGTGCTACCATCGAGGGCACCCTTGGCTCTGGTACTCTTAGCTTCGCGGACAACGGATCAAACTATCTCGGCGGCGCCACGGTTAACGGCAACCTTGACCTCGCATCCATTGCGAATGCCCAAGTCTCTAACCAGGGCGTCTCAAATCTTAATGGCACGACGACCCTGGGCACAGGCTCCGACATATACGTAGAAGGCTCCACCTCGAACCTCGTTAACAACGGTACTATGCAGGGCGAGGGCACCGTTAATACATTCAATAACGGCACATTTACGAACACCGGCACTGTGCAGTCGACAACGGGTGGCACACTCGATATTTACAGTGGCACATTTAACGACAGTGGAACACTTAAGGCGGATGGCGCAGGCAGCCAGGTGATGCTCGGTGGTGGCGTCATCCTTAATGCCTCGAATGACACAATTAGCACCAGCAACGGGGGCCTTGTAGTCGCCAACGACGCCACAATTCAGGGTACAGTTGGTTCCGGTACGCTTAGCTTCGCCGACAACGGTTCCAATTACCTAAATGGCACTACCATAAACGGTAACCTTGACCTCGCAACAATTGTAAATGCCCAAGTTTACAACCAGGGCACATCCACGCTCAATGGTACAACAACCCTAGCTGCAGGTTCCGACATATACGTTCAGGGTTCAACCTCAAACCTGAACAATCAAGGTACTGTCCAAGGTGCTGGTACGATAAATGTTTACAACAACGGCACGTTTACCAACAGCGGTACTGTACAGTCCACCACAGGTGGTACACTTGCGTTGTACGGCGGCACATTAAACGACAGTGGGACACTTAAAGCTGATGGCGCCGGCAGCCAGTTACTAATTGATGGTGGGGCGACCTTAAATGCCGTCAAGGACACTATAAGTACAAGCAACGGTGGATTGGTGATAGTTAGCGGCGCCACGATCCAAGGCACAGTAGGCAGTGGCACCCTCAGCTTCGCCGACAACGGTTCCAATTACCTAAATGGCGCCACCATAAACGGAAATCTCGATCTAGCAACAATTGCGTATGCACAAGTTGATAATCAGGGCGTATCCACGCTCAATGGCACAACAACCTTAGGTGCAGGCTCCGACCTTTACGTTCAAGGTTCAACCTCAAAACTCATCAATCAAGGTACTGTACAGGGCGATGGCACCATAGACATTTACAACAATGGAACATTTAGCAACAACGGTACGGTAGATGCCAATCAGAACGGACAGACCCTATTGGTGGAGGGTAACACAACAAACGAAGGTTCGCTCGCCGCGAGCAATGGTGGAACACTTGAATTAACTGATACAGGCGGCTCGGCGGTAGCTGGAAATGTAAGTATTACCAAGGGCAGCATAGTTGATCTACCAAGCGGTATCACTCAAAGCAGCGGAACCTCAACAGTAGACGGCAGCCTGAATACTGTATCTGGCGACTACGCCATTAGCGGTGGTACATTAAACGGTACCGGACAGATTAATATGTCTGTGGATCAAAGCGGTGGCACGTTTAACCCCGGATCAGACCCTTCGAACATGAGCATAACAGGCAACCTGACCATCACAGGCGGCACATACCAACTTGATCTCGCCAGCCTGAACAACTTCGATACACTTAACGTATCCGGCACCACCAACATCAGCGGAGGAAATCTCTACCTCGACTTCCTGGGCGGATATCTTCCTGCGCTAAATAACTCGTATCAGTTCCTCTCGTCTGGATCGTTCACGCCGGGGCAAACGGGCTTTTCTTCCATCTCCAGTGACCTTTCTGGGTACGGCTTCACGTACGATAACGGCATGGTCACTGTCGCAAGCGTGCCACCGCCCGCGGTGCCTGAAGCCAGCAGCGGAACCTCTCTGGCTGCAATGCTGGGCTTCGGAGTACTCGGTATCTTTAAGAAGCGCAGGTCCACAAGCCACTAACGCTACGGTTCCTGATGGTTGTATAATCGCAGTGTGAACAGCCAGGGCTCAAACCTGCCTAACCCCTGGCTGTTTAACTCCGCACGGAATGCGAGCAGCATAAACCGCTACACACGTCAAGCTGCACTTATTTCTCGGCCATCTGCTAGTAGCTACAGTTGGAATGTCGGATTCATGACAACCGTTCCCGCCGTGCTCTTTACTACATGTAAAATGTCCCGTAGCGTTGAGAAGTCTATGGGCTTCGTACCAAGACCAGGAAGTAATCCGCAAAAATATCCGAACGTAGTTCTCTCTGGTTCGATGACGGTGGCGGGCGTTATTAATACCCAAAACAGTGAATTAGAAGAGATAATCGGCAGGTGCGTATTAGTAAAACGAAAATCGTGCGATAATTTACTTAATACGGGTGCAGGGTACCGACCGTATATCGCCAAAAGTAATGCTTACGGAACATAGATTCATGTGGCATATAGAAATGATGGGTTCATTTCGCGTTTTGCAGAACGGACGCGAACTTGCCTTGCACAACAATAAACGCGCATCTAGCCTGCTAGCGTTTGTCGCGCTAATGGCGGGACGCCCCGTAAGCCGCGACGAACTCACCGAAGCGATATGGCCCAATGACGACCCCACGGCATCGAGAGCTCGGCTGCGAACCACTCTTTCGAGCTTAAGAAAGCTCACAGGAACTGGCCCCGATAGCGAACGGCAGCTTATTCGCGCAGATCGTCACTCGATTACACTTGATCCTGACCACTGCTCCACAGATGTGAGCACCTATAACTCAGTATTGTGGCAATCCGGGCGTGCGGTCAATCTTGACGAGGTAGAATCGCTCCTTCGAAAGGCGCGTGATCTTTACACAGGGCACTTGCTACCGCAATTCGATGATCCGTGGATTGCAACTGAGCGACATTCACTTCTCGCAAAACATTCAGAAGTTCTCCATAAACTGTCGCGGTTGTGTCGGCAACGTGGCGCCAACGACGATGCTGCAGAATTTACTCGCCAACTAATTGCATTAGACCCGTTGAACGAGGAGACACATCTCACCCTGATGGAACTGTATGTATCGCTAGAAATGCCTGTAATGGCGATAAACCAGTATCATCAGCTTGAGCAGGTCTTGTCCGACCACCTACAACTGCGACCCTCACGAAAATCTCGAGAGTTCTATGAGCAACTGCGGAGCGGGGACACCTCCCTTCACCAGTCGGCTAGGTACCTCAGCCGCTGGCAGGAAATGCGAAATCCCAAGCCGATATTTGGCAGGGAGGTTGAATTAAAACAACTAACCGAATTAGTTGCACCTGTTGTTGAAAATGAGGCCATGTCCCGGCTAATAACGGTTTATGGACCGGGTGGCGTGGGGAAGACGCACGTTGCACAGGTGGTCGCAAGTACCATTGCGACAGAGTACATGGATAACGTATGGTTTGTTCCCCTTGCCGATATACCTCGCCCACACCAAATTCCTGGTGCGATCGCCGACGCCATGCTCATTGAGCGTAATGTAAACATCCCACTGCTGTCACAGATCTCCGATCAACTGTGTAAATCTGGAGGACTACTCGTCCTGGACAATTTTGAACACCTGATTGAGGGTGGCACCGAGGTAGTAGATCACCTGCTGCGCACAAGCACTTCGCTTCGAATTCTTGTGACGTCAAGACAGTCCCTAAGCATAAAGGGTGAGCATCTGGTCGAATTGCAGCCGTTCCACCAACCAGACCTTACCCACATTGAGGCGTTACATGAACGAGTATCTGCTGCTGCAAAGCTTCCAGATGTTTCGATTTTCATGTTACGGGCACGCGCCGTCAGACCTGGCTTATCGCTTACGGGCGAAAGCGTTCAAGCCATTCTGGATATTTGTTCACGACTAGAAGGGCTACCGCTATCCCTCGAAATTGCCGCATCACGTGCCTCGGTGCTATCAGTACAGTCGCTGTTATCGCACATTGACGATCAGTTAAACCTACTGGTTGACCACAAATCACACTCCCCGTTAAGACACAGATCAGCCCGTAACACCATTCAATGGAGTTATAACTTGTTAGATGCGGAACTTAAAACGCTCCTAACAAACCTTTCTATATTCCGCGGTGGCTGGGTTGCGGACGCAGCATGTGCAATCTGCGTTTCTCCGCCGACCTCGATATTACGCTGCCTGGATTTATTGGACGATCTCAGGACCTGTTCACTGATCAACATTTCAGAGGTGCACGGACATATACGGTTTACTATGCTCTCTGTAATTACCGCCTTCGCGAGCGAGTTACTGGAAAAATCTGATAGTGCCGAATTGGTCGGTGACCGGCATCAACAGTGGTACACCAGGTATGTCGAAGAAAAGTCACCTGAATCGCATGTAGATTGTGGGGCTATTTTTGAAGAATACCCCAACATTATACGGGCTATAGAGCATGGTATTCGTCCGCAATCATCCGAATATCAGTCGATGTTAGCTCTACGAATCTGTACCGCGATGAAAGACTTTTGGCTGGCTCGCGGCCTGGCGCATGAAGCCAGTCTAATTGTACTGCAACTGGCAGCATGCGACATTCCAGCTATGGCGCGCGCCAAGGCGCAGACGCTCGCGGCGCGGCTACTGCTGCCCCGGGGCCACTACTCCGCTGCAGATGATTTGGCCAGCGAAGCGTTGAGCACAGCAAATAACCGGGCTGTTCTTCATACAGCGGCATCGGCTCGACTGGTTCTGGCGCGAAGCGCGTGTTCAAGAAGCGAGTACGATGCAGCTTTTGAACATGCGGAGAGGGCATGCCGCGATGCAGAGCTTGGCAATTATCCAGAAGTACAGGCGGAATCTCATATCCTTATGGGAATGACATATTCCTACACTGCCAGCTTCGAACAAGCCAGGAAACAGTTCGAGCAGGCATTGGAGCTGTATAGTCGCATACGTTCGCGCCGTGGAGAAGCGCTATGCAATTATAGAACCAGTGTAATACTTCGCGAAATTGGCAACTTAGCAGAATCTGAGAATCTGATAAACCAGTCATTGCACGTGTACAAAGACTTAGGCGACGTAGGTGGAATTGCGATGTGCCTTCATGACTTAGCACTCATACGTCTCTGTGTCAATGACTACAATGTTGCCATGGAAAGGTTACAGGAGGCCCTCGACCTGTTTAAACAGATGGGTAATAGGGCAAACACCGCGTCATGCTTGGTGTACATAGCGGAAGTGCTGCGTGATACGGGCAATGGCACTCAAGGTACCGTTCTGCTTTTCGATGCTCTAAAGATTTATCGAGAGTTAGAAGATCGGAGAGGTGAGGCCGCCGTCCTCCAAAGCATCGCTCGATTTTACAAGGACGAAGGAAACATTTCTCTTGCAATATCGACGATGCACGAAGCGCTTAATATAGAAACCACTATTGGCCGTTTCTTTGGCGTAGCGGTCTGCAATTCGGTGATAGCCGAGTTGTACAAGCTGCTCAATGATCCGCTTTCCGCACGATTTCACTATCAGCATGCTATCAAAAACCTTGAGGCAATTGACGTCACTTTAGCCCATATTGAAATTATATCGGCATTTGTGGATTTGTTGATTGACACCAATGAATTGGAACCCGCAGCAATCGCAATGGCCGCTAGCACACTAATCAGGGATAAGTTCTCAAACAATCTGCACCTCAACATCGATGGATCAGACGATGCAAGGCGTAAGGAGCTGATTATAGGGTGCATAGGCGAGAATCAGTTCACGTGTTTGTGGAGTAAAGCCGTGGAGATGGGAATAGCAGGGTTTTTGACACACCTCGCAAATGCAATAGAAGAGCGCCAATGTAAATCCAACCACAAAGATTAGCTTACGAGGGGCTCTCTACCACACCCTGTAGACGCTTAAGTGCAATTAATCGACTGACACAACAACGACGTCTGTTCCAGAGGGTACTTTCACTCGCGCACCGTTAGCAACCGGTTCCACAGTTGCACCCGCAGAAGTAACGCGCGAGAACGCGTGCGACAGCAGCAAACCCCAGTTCTCCGCTCGCCCCGACAGGTTAGCGCTAATCTCGCTTCCCGTGCGCGTAATGGTCACAGTGGAGCCCACGGTTCCATCCGTATAGGGAACTTCGCACACCACGCTTTTACCGTCCTCTAGCGAGGATATGAAGAACTCAACACCCTGCGTATAGTCGTAATCAACTTGAGATGTGCTGCTGCCAAGTGCAATTACACTGTTTGGCCGAACCAGCAGTGGAAGTGATTGGAAGTTGTGCTGTTCACGTATCCAGGAACCTCCCGCTATAACCTGCCCGCTCAGCAAGGAAGTCCAAGCACCATCCGGTAGATAAAAGTCTACTGAACCATCGGAACTGAACACAGGTGCAACGAGCAGGTTATCGCCCAGCATGTACTGCCTGTCCAACATTTCACAGGCACGATCCCCCGGAAACTCCATCGCCATCGCCCGCATCACGGGCCATCCGTGTTGGTTTGCCTGTATCGCCGCCCCAAAAAGATAGGGCATTAACCTACACTTCAGGTTGGTGAATGTCCGCAGTACCTCCACTGCCTCCTCATCGTAAAGCCAAGGAACCCGGTAGGATGAGGAACCATGCAAGCGGCTGTGGCTTGATAGCAATCCAAACGCTATCCACCGCTTGTAGACCTCTACAGGCGGCATACCTTCGAAACCACCAATATCATGGCTCCAGAATCCAAACCCACAAAGACCTAGTGAAAGCCCTCCGCGCAAACTCTCCGCCATCGATTCAAAACTAGAGAAACAGTCACCGCCCCAGTGCACGGGAAACTTCTGGCACCCAGCAGTTGCAGATCGCGCAAAAAGTATCGCCTCGCCCAGGCCTCGCTCACGTTGCAACAGGTTGAACACGGTTTCATTATAAAGGTAAGAGTAGTAGTTGTGCATTTTCTGGGGCGAAGAACCGTCGCTCCATGCTACGTCGGTAGGTATTCTCTCGCCGAAGTCTGTCTTGAAGGCATCTACGCCCATCTGCAGCAGGGAGAACAGGTGATCGGAGTACCACCTGCAGGCGGACGGATTCGTAAAGTCTACAATTCCCATACCTGCCTGCCACTGATCTGTTTGCCACACCGAACCATCCTTGCGCTTTAGCAGATATCCCTGCGTGGCACCTTCTTCAAAAAGCGGCGACTGTTGAGCAATGTATGGGTTAATCCATACGCACACCTTTAACCCGCGATCATGTATGCGCTGAAGCATAGACTTAGGATCTGGAAAGACACGCTCGTCCCACCGGAAGTCACACCACTGGTACTCCTTCATCCAGAAGCAGTCAAAATGAAACACATGCAGCGGCAGGTCGCGATCTTCCATGCCTTGAATGAACGAGGTGATAGTGGCCTCATCGTAACTGGTCGTGAATGAAGTGGTGAGCCACAATCCAAACGACCATGACGGCGGTAGAGTGGGGCGACCGGTGAGACGTGTGTACTTCTCAAGTATTTCGCGCGGCGTGGGACCATAGATCACCATGTAGTCTAACACATGGCCCTCCACACTGAACTGTACACGCGAAACCTTCTCGCTTGCTACTTCAAACGAAACTGCTTCCGGGTGCATCACAAAGACACCATAGCCGCGATTGGTCATGTAAAAGGGAACGTTTTTGTATGCCTGCTCGCTTCCCGTGCCACCGTCCTTGTTCCAGCACTCCACAATCTGCCCGTTCTTTACAAACGGCCCAAACCGCTCACCCAGGCCGTACACGCATTCGCCCACGCCCAATGTCAGCTGCTCGTGCATAAAGTTGCCGTCGTTCGTAGCGACCATAGCAAGGCCACGACTGCCGCTTCGGGTAACAGTATTTCCGCCAACCTCAAAAGCAAGGCTCCAGTTACGTCGATTGATGCGTGCTGTCAATGAGCCAGCTCGCAGCCAGGTCTCTTCCTCGCTGCAGAAGGTCTCTACATCCGTTTGCTCAGCCGGGTGCACTACGAACGACGGCGTCACTGGGCTCTCATTCCAGTGAGCAACATGTACATGTACCACGTCGTCCATCGGACTGGTTATGCGTACGTTTAACACGGGACCATCCAGGGTATCCCCACGATGATGTATCTGCCGGGTTGGCGCCACAATTTCGAGGCAATCTGGCCCGTTGGTAACGTCATATGCCATTGCGGGATAGTAAGGCCTCACACCTGGCAAAAGCATCCAGTAACCGTCAGAAAACTTCATTCCACTGGCTCACTTTCTCAACATTTACTATGAAAACTGATCAATTTGAAGGCAACCATGATGGCCCTTTTGGTCTCATGCAAGAACTACCTTCAGCGACTTAATTTCGAACGGCCTAAATGCCAGAGTGACCGTTCCGTTGGTTACCGGTACGGACTCTATAGTCTCTTCAAGGAGGTTTACCACGCAAACCTCTGTTACCCCACCGGGCAGATGTACGACAGCAGTGCAGGATGCCCCCCACGCCTCATAAAGACGGAGTATCTGTGCGCTGTCATCTTCCGCCTTCTTCACGGCCTCAAGTACTACTTCCGCCGTATCGATTTCCACATATGGTTCAGCAGCCGCTTCACGCGCAGCGAAATCGATAATCCGAAGAGGCGTGTTGAGCTGATGGGCCTCGTGCAATACCCCGGCTGCAATGTGATCACCAGTGTGTGGCAACAGGCTATAGGTGAACTGGTGACTGCATCGGTCTGCCGTGGAGTCTGGATAATTTGGGCTTCGTAACAGGTCAATGTCAAGAATGCAGTCTTTCACGTAGTGTCCGTACTTGCAGTCGTTAAGTAGGGCAACTCCGTAATCTGGCTGTGAAAGATCAATCCAGCGATGAGCGCATATCTCTTCCCGAGCCATTTCCCACGAGGTATTGCTCGTTGTGGGTCTGTGTATATGGCCAAACTGAATCTCGCATCGTGCCGTCTCCGCAAACACGGCTACAGGGAAGGATGCGCGCAGCATTCTGCCATTTTCGCGCCAGTCAACTTCGGTGTGAAAGTCGAGTCGAGCACTGCCTGCGGTTAGAATTATTCTTTGCTTTATTGTGGAATCGCCTACCGTGCGTACCTGATTCATAATCGCACAGGGCCCATCCACCTCGGCACTCGTCTCCACTATCTTTGGCGAGCGGCTCGGTGCGCTACGGTAATCCGAGGCGAAATCCCATGCGTCACCCTGGTCATCATAATCGTGGAGCTGGTTCCCAAGCTCTCCCTTTCGCAAAACCTCTCGCTGGGCCCTGGTATCATAAATGGAGGTGATCTCGCCTTCAGCGTTAAATTCTACGCGCAGCATATCATTCTGCAACAGGGAACTTTTCGCAGTTACATCAGGAATGTCGCAACTGTCGGTGTCCAGCGCCACAGCTGCCAACGGAGGCGCCTTTAACAAGTGCCACGTTTCATCCACTTTCTGCCATTCACATCGCGGCCACGATAGCGAATTGCATACCGTTTTGCCTGCGCGGGTTTTATCAACAGCCCAGGCTTCATCTGCAACCTTGGTTAACTCGTGTACCCTGTTGTAGAGAGTAGCGTATCGTTCATCGGTTTCTCGATAGACTCTTGCAATGGATGAACCGGGGAGAATATCGTGAAACTGATACAGCAATATCTCTTTCCAGATATTTTCCAACTCCCTGGTAGGGTACTCTGCTCCGGTATTGTGCGCCCGCACCGCAGAAATCTCCAGTGTGCGGAGGGCATCCTCCATTCGGCGATTCCACCGCTTGTTGGCCGCATGTGTAGTTAGAGTTCCCTGGTGTCTTTCAAGATAGAGCTCACCGTGCCAAACTGCCAACCGCTCAGTACTTGCCGAGATATGTTCGAAAAACTTAGAAGCAGGTTGCTGAACTACAGGGGGTAATCCCTGAAGATTGCGTTCACGCTTCAAGCGCTCTAGATGCTCCTCACCGGGGCCGCCGCCTCCATCACCAATGCCAAACAGAACAAGGCATGCATCCTGCAGGTCCTTTTCTACAAACTCGCGCTCTGCCTTGGCCATCGCCCGCGGTGCAGCGGAACTGTTGTAGGTAGCCTCTGGCGGCATATGAACCAGTACACGACTACCATCTATTCCTTCCCATATAAACGTGTGATGGGGATGAGTGTTCACGTCATTCCACGAGAGCTTCTGTGTGAGGAAGAATTTAAGACCGGCGGCCTGCATAATCTGCGGAAGATTCCCAGAATACCCAAAGACGTCGGGCATCCACAGATTGTCAACCGTAGTGCCGAACTCCTGCCTGTAGAAGCGGATGCCGTAAAGCAGTTGACGGACAAGCGCTTCACCAGAGGGCATATTGGCGTCTGGCTCAACCCACATACCTCCCTGAAGTTCCCACCGTCCTTCTGCCACTCGTTGTTTGATCTGAGCGTAAAGGCCGGGATACTGATCCTTCATCCATTGGTAGAGCTGCGGCTGGCTCGCACCAAACACATATTCCGGGTAGCGCTCCATCATCCTCAATACGGTCGAGAATGTGCGGGCACCTTTTCGATATGTTTCACGGAGTGGCCACAACCACGCCAGATCGATATGCGCATGGCCAACCGCCGTAATCGTAAGTGGTGCATCCTGATTCCGTCTGGCAAGTTCCACCCCAACAATGGAGCGTGCTTTCGCAATTGAATCTGGTTCCAGCGATGTGCTTGCGACAAGTGCTGCGTCGTACAATGCCAACAGAATTCGAGCCGCACGGGCAGAATCGGTTGGTAGTTGCTCATACAACTCTCGAAGTACTTCAAAATCGTAAACCAGCGCCTCTATATCGTGCCTGCACGTGGCAATTGCAGCCTCATGAAGCACCCCGCCTGTAGAAAGCGAACCAAACAGGTCATTGCACGCGGCATCAACCCAAAGGTCCACCAAACTGCCCGGCAAAACGGTGTCGGCCATCCGGTAGACCTTCTTTCCCGGGCGTCCCAAAGAGTAGTCGAACCCTGATCGGATATTCGTTAGGCCCTGTACTGGCTCTCCCTCATCGCTAAATACACAACCTTCCCCGCCTAGATCAAGCAGCAGGACAATTTCCTTTCCTGCCGCCTCCTCTGGTACGGTGCCAGTAAAATGGAACCATGCGCAGTCCCAAAGCGCACCCCATGAGTCCCCTACTTTTGGATTAATCCGTCTGCCAGACATACGGCGATCGAATGTAACGGGTTCTGGAGTGTGCCATGCCTCCACGTCAAGCGTGGTGACAACAGTGAAAATATGGTGTCGAAGCATTTCGGCGGCAGCCTCTACGCGCTTTGCACGGGCACTTCGCCTGGGGTCGGGGGTGATTGGTACGGCCATACCTGCTCTCTAAATAATAGGATTGATTAATTATGACAAATAACCAAGAGTTTGTGCTAATTAAGTTAAAGGGCTTTAATTGGTACGGTTTTTTTCGAACGGTATAATAGACTTCATTGGCTTTGCAGTAAGGAACTAGTATGCATATAAAAGAGATATTCAAAACTTCGAGTACTACATTCAGCTTCGAGTTCATGCCTCCCAAAACCGATGAAGCAGCTGAACAGTTAATTACCACCGTGGACGAACTGCAGCAATTGCATCCGTCGTTTGTATCGGTAACTTATGGAGCTGGAGGGTCGACGCGGCAGCGAACTAACGATCTCGTTGTTAGACTGAAAACTGAAACCTCCTGTGACCCGATTCCTCACATTACATGCGTCTGTCATTCGCAGGAAGATATCGCTACAATTCTTCAGCGGTATGCAGCCCATGGCATTTCAAACGTGATGGCCCTAGGTGGTGATATTCCGAGGAAGCTGGGTTCCTACGACCGGTCTCAGGACGCATACCGTTACGCCGCTGATCTGGTACGCGCCATCCGGAAGTTCAACCTGAGTGGTGCTCATCCTCACCCACAGGGCTTTGGAATTGGCGTCGCAGGCTATCCAGAAGGTCATCCAGCCACACCTAACCGCCTTGTAGAAATGGACTACCTGAAGGCAAAGGTTGATGAAGGAGCCGACTACATCGTTACCCAGCTCTTTTTCGACAATCACGACTTTTATGATTTTCGGGAGCGATGTGAACTTGCGGGCATACAGGTACCTGTGCTTGCGGGTATCATGCCCGTCGTTACGGAGGAGGGCATGCGCCGAATGTCACAGCTTGCATTGGGCATCCGAATACCTGCAAAGCTTCTGAGAGCTGTTAAACGAGCACAAGGTGATGACGATTACGTGCGAAAAGTGGGTGTTCAGTGGGCGACGGAACAGTGCAGAGATCTACTGGACAACAAGGTAAACGGAATTCACTTTTATACGTTCAACCGCTCTAATGCCACCCGTGAGGTTTATGCGAGCCTTGGAGTGAAGGACTCCCGTGCATTAGCTGGGTAGTACAGGCGATTCGCCAATTAATAACCGTTTGGAGATTTACACAATGACGGATGAAATCTTGGTAGGTGTTGCGGGCCTCTCGCATGACCATGTGTGGCATGAGCTAGAGCAGTGGCGGAAACAAGAAGGAGTAAAGCTGGTTGCTGCGGCAGACGATGAACAGCCGTTATTACAGCGAATTCAGAACGATTTCGGTGTAAACACAACCTTCAGCGACTGGCGCGAGATGATCGACAAGCAGCGCATGCAGTTTCTGCAAATCGCTGGCGGTAACAGTGAAAGCGCTGACATTGTAGAGTATGCCGCCGCCAAGGGGACTCACATTATAGTCGAAAAACCCATGGCCGCGACACTGGATCAAGCAGAGCGCATGCTTGCAGCCGCACAAAGCGCAGGCACGTTATTATTGATCAACTGGCCCACTGCCTGGTCGCCCACCTGGGTTGAGATGGCAAAACGAGTGCAGTCAGGTGAGATTGGCGAAGTGCGATATACACGCTATCGCAGCGCTCATAGTGGCCCGGTAGCTATTGGCTGCAGCCCAGAGTTTGTCCGCGACCTCACCACACCAAGCATCAACGGCGCGGGTGCCCTCATGGATTACTGCTGCTATGGAGCTAACCTTGCAGCGCTGTTGCTGGGCAGACCCCTTAGGGTCACTGGTATACGAGCCTACCTTGGCAGTGAACCTGCTTACGCTGCTTCAGACGACAATGCGGTCATCACGGCACAGTTTGCACACGCTCTCGCTGTGTGTGAAGCTAGCTGGACACAGCCTGTAGGCTACGCAGGCTCTAATCCAGTGGTGTATGGCACCGAGGGCTCACTTGCAATACACCACGGAAAACTGCTGCTTCAGCGTCCTGGGGCAAACGAGGCGGAGTTACCGGTGCCCGAGCTTGTGGCGCCATGGCGAAGCGGGCCAGAAGCCATCGTTCATTGTGCGGCAACAGGTACCGCGGTTGAGGGTTTCTGTTCACCTGTTACCAGCCGAAATGCACAGGAGATTCTGCAAGCGGGCTTCGACTCAAGCAATACTGGCACGATTATTTCACTGCCGCAAGAACCACACTAACCTTGAGCTACCATAGTGCCGCGGCACTGCTGATATTTGGATTAGTCTACGGAATTATACTTGCGGGCAGCAAGTCGCCCCGTAAACTCGACCGTCCCGCTGCGGCACTTATCGGTGCGGTTTTGATGGTACTTACCGGAGTACTCACAAAACACGAAGCCCAGGAAGCAATCAGTCTGTCGACACTCAGCCTCCTGTTTGGTATGATGATCGTCATACACTATGCCACCCAGGCTGGGCTACTAGATAGGGCTGCACACGCGTTCCTTGCCCGGTGCCACACCGCCTGGCAGCTGCTTGTAGCGGTTTGCCTCGCATCCGGCCTCCTCTCTGCTCTATTCGTGAACGATACCATCTGTTTGCTCATGACCCCGCTGCTGCTGACCATCACACATCGTGCAAAATTGCGGCCAGAACCGTATCTTATAGCCCTTGCAACAAGTAGCAATGTAGGATCCGTAATGACCCTCACTGGCAACCCACAAAATATGCTGATAGGGCAGAGCAGCCACTGGACGTGGGCACAGTACGCATTAAGAATGGTGCCGGTTGGATTGTTGTGCTTACTACTTAACGGTCTTATCGTCGCGGCCGTCTATCGAAAGCATATTCCTGCTGGCAGCCTTCCACAGAGCTCAGAGCCTCCTGCTCACAACCACCTTCACCGGAAGCTTGCCATGAGGACTTTGATAACCCTCACAGGACTTCTGGCGGCATTTGCCCTGGGTATGCCAATGGACCTTGCTGCGCTTACAGCAGCCATTGTGATATTGGTTCTTGCAAATCGCAACCCTGAGCATGCCTTCGCTGCGGTGGACTGGGCGTTGTTACTCTTCTTCGCAGGATTATTTGTCGTGGTGGCAGGTGTAACCAGAACCGAGTCTCATTGGATCACACAGGTCATACCTGCAATTATCGAGCATACAGGGTCCATTGGGCAGCTTACACGATTCTCTGCAGCAACCATTGCCGGGGGAAATCTCTTCAGCAATGTTCCATTTGTCATGTTGCTGCGCAACTGGATCGTTGACCTGCCGCACGCGCCACTACTCTGGCTAGCCTTGGCAGCATCGGCTACATTCTCGGGAAATCTCACGTTACTTGGCAGCGTTGCAAATTTAATCGTCGCGGAAAAGGCTCGAGACAATTGCAATCTGTCGTTCATGGAGTTTCTGAAGGTGGGTGTACCCACAACTGTCATTACAACTATGGCAGCAGTAATCATGCTCTCCGCCTACGTTCATCTCGGAATCGTAAAATGAGGCGAGCATCAGGGAGCTAGAGTGATTTACGCTGCATTTCGCTGCAATGAAAAGGACGCATCGCGAGCTAGGCAGCCTGCTGGGTTCCCAACTTGGGTGCGTTTAGCATCTTGATAAGCAACCTGACGGCGCGAGGATCAAGCGCCTTTCCAGCCTCCTCAGTTAGCCGCGAGATCACTTCCTCGTTAGAATATCCAGCGTGGCCACTCGTGCCTGCTACAAGTTTGTCGTAAAAATTTGAAACGGCGAAAAGACGTGCCGTTAGCGGTATTTCGTCACCCTTAAGCGCTCGCGGAAAACCTTCACCGTCCCATCGTTCGTGATGGCAGTACGGGATGTCTATGGCAGGAACTAGCAGAGGCACTGTCATCATAAACTCATAGGCAATCTGCGGATGCTTCTTCAAAACATCCTTGCGTTCCTCAACGCTTTGCTGGGTGTCGGCACATTGAGTTCGCATGAGACTAATCTCCCCAATGTTGTGCAAAAGTGTCCCCCAGCGCGCGTACAATACTTCCTCCTCATTTAGGCCAGCCAAGCGAGACAGGCGCTCCACAAGTTCGCATACTCGCGCACTCCGTCCGCGCGCTCCTGGCTCACTGGGATCCAGCAGTCGTCCCCAAGTAAGTATGGTGCGGTCGTAGCTCTCCAGCAGTACGTCCTTCACCTGTTCCTGCGCCGAAGCCCTTAGGTCCTCTTGAGACTGGAAAATGACTTTCAATACATCCGTATAAGGCCGGCTGCTCGCCTCAGACTTCATTGCGGCATCCATATCAAACGCGTGGGTTACGCAGTTTCGCCCACTATGTTTAGAGCAATAAAGCGCTCGGTCTGCGTTGGCAACAAGGAGCGCCGGCGTCTCCGCGGTCTCGTCCAGGGTTGCCACCCCCACGCTCACTGTCACAGGACGAAGGGGCCATTCCGCTGCCTCAATAGCTGCGCGAATGCGCTCAGCTGCTATGCGCGACTGTTCCTCCCCGGTCTCAGGAAGAATCACTGCAAACTCCTCGCCACCATACCGGGCGGCTATGTCGCACGAGCGAATGACGCTAACAAGTATTTTGCCTACTTCACGCAGGATTTCGTCACCCCCGGGATGACCATAGGTGTCATTGAAGAACTTGAAATGATCTACATCCAGCATTACCAGCGATACTGCACTTCCATACCGCTGACACCGGCTTATCTCTCTATGCAGAGTATCCTGAAACGCGATGTGGTTTTGTAATCCCGTAAGGCCGTCCTCTGCGGCTTGACGTTCCAGTTTGGCATTAAATGCCTCTAGCTTCTTGTTTGCTTCTATGAGCTCGTGCTGCTGGCTTTCCATTTCGCTGCGATGAGCTTCAAGCTGCACGCTCACGGCGTGTTCGCGCTCAAGTTGCTGCCTTAACTGCAGTTCAAGCTGGCGGCGCTCGGTAATGTCCATAAATGAGATGACCGCTCCAACCAGGTTGCCCGCTTCATACATTGGAGTAGCAATATATTCCACAGGTATCGCCCGCCCGTCTTTGTGCCAGAACACCTCGTCATCCGATTTACGAGTTGTACTGCCCTGCATACTCTGGTAGATTGGGCAGTCGTGCACATCATAGGGATCGCCATTTTCGTAGGAGTGATGGAAGAGATCGTGAACGTTTCGCCCTATGATCTCTTCTTCAGTATAGCCGAGTAACCGCTTGGTTTCGAAGTTGACCGAGTTACATATGCCATTCGCATCTATGCTGTACACGCCCTCACCAATACATTCAAGCATGAGCTCGTACTGATGATGCAGGTGCTGAACTTCTGCCTCTGCAATCTTGCGATCGGTGATATCTCTAACGATGAGCACCCGAGAGTCATCGGTGCGTGTAACCGCCCGTAGGTCCCACCACGACGTCTTGGCTGTATCGCCATCGGATTGGTGGCAAAACTCTACCGCCTTCACTTCACCTGGCTGTCCGCAGGCATTCATGAGGTTATTCACCAGGGTATATTCATCAGCGCTTAGCGCACCCTCAAGGATGTTTCCAGCATGAAAGTCGGGAAATGATGCACAAAACCTGTCTGTTCCATAGGTCGATAGGATGGTACCGTTGCTATTAACCGTCGCAAATGTATCCGGGAGCGCGGCAAGCATGGCTGCATTACTCGCGCGGCTGTCGCGTAGTTCCCGCTGTATCCGTACCATCTCGGAGACGTCGTTTAGCACCCACACTTCTGCGCCGTAGACCACAACGCAGTTGACCTGTAAATCTCGCGTGGTGCCGTTTTCACTGCGAAATGAAACTATCTCGGGCTGGGCGGGCCGGCCTAACCGTGCATGAGTCTGGAGCATATCTATTACCGCGGCATAGTCACCTAACAGACCGTCGCAGAATCGTTCGATGTTGTATCCATCCAGGGAAGTAGTCCCCACTATTTTCAGGGCTTCGCTGTTTAGGTGCACCAATTCTCCGTGAACTCGCATGATTCCCACAGGAAGTGACTCAGCCAGTTGCGCAAATGTATCTCTCTGCTTTTCAAGGGCTTCATTGGCAGTAACGAGTTCGAGAGTGCGCTGAGACACCTGGGACTCGAGATTCTCAAGCTGATTGTGCAGCCTGTAATTAACCCGACCCAGCATTGCGCCGGCCACACCCAGTACCAAAGGAGCTAGATCAATAATCCAGAGTAACGCATCGTGCCGCTGGCTCCAGCCTAGCGACGTCAATACGTTGGCGTGTGGTGTCCTTGCAAGCTCAATGAAGCAGGCAGTTACGACAAATAGACATCCGGCCCCAACACCGGCAAGAGAATGCCTTAACGTATATTTTGCTCTGCCTGTCACCGTTGTAAACTCCTTGCACTATCGCTTGTGCCTGGTATCGTGCAATCTTGTGCCATTTAAAACCTTGAGTTATCTCTTCAACGTTATTTTTGGCGTGTTATACAACGCACCTCATAGTACGATGTAAAAAATCATTGTACGGTGATCACTATTCAAGCTAGTACCAAATTAATGACATTTTTCGGTAAATCTTCGCCTCAGATATGCCGCATTAGCGGCGCCAAAAAATCGAATATAATTCGCCAACAATCCGCAGGAACTTGGCTTTATAACGGAGAAACTGCCATTGCTGAGATTTAATTTAATCACGGGAGCAATTCACGATGGCAAAGAAAGTCAGAATTGGTGTTATTGGAAATGGCGGCATCGCCAACGGGGCGCATCTGCCTGGATATTCACTAATTCCAGATCTGTGCGAGATTGTCGCCTTGTGCGATATCAAACCAGAGGCACTAAAGTCCACCTCCGAAAAATACCCTCAGGCCAAGCATCTGTTCGAGGATTATCACAAGATGCTGGAAATGGACGAGCTGGATGCAGTTTCGGTTTGCACGCCCAACCGTGTGCATTTTCAACCCACCGTTGATGCCCTAAATGCAGGTAAGCACGTACTATGCGAAAAGCCGATTGCAATGAATGCAAAAGAAGCCGCGATCATGGCGGCTACTGCCAGGAAAAACGGCAAGATCCTTCAGATCGGATACAACAGCCGATTTGCACCAAGTAACCAGACGTTGAAGAAATTCGTATCCGCTGGGGAAATCGGCGACATCTACTATGCGCGCGCCCAATCGCTTAGAGTACGCGGTATTCCCGGTTGGGGTGTATTCATTGACAAAGAGCAGCAAGGCGGCGGGCCGCTCATCGACATCGGTGTGCATATTTTAGACCTCACGCTCTGGCTGATGGGTCACCCAGAACCGGTCTCTGCAAGCGGCGTAACCTACCAGAAGTTTGGTACACGCCCAGATGTCGTTGGGTTTATGGGGCAGTGGGATTATAAGAAGTTCACCGTAGAGGATCTTCAAAGCGCAATGATCCGTTTTGCGAACGGCGCAACAGTCGTGCTCGAGTCCAGTTTTGTTGCGAACATACGGCAGGAAGTGCATAATACAACGTTACTGGGCACTGAAGGTGGGGCAGAGGCATATCCGCTATCGATCACTCAGGAGAGACATGGCAGTGTATTCACCTTCGAACCAAAAGTACCCAACAGTAACATCAATACCCATCATGCAGAGATGAAGGGCTTCGTGCAGTGTATACTTGACGGTAAAGAACCTCTAGTTACGGGTGAGCACGGTGTAATGGTCGCCCGCATTGTAGACGCAATTTACAAGTCTGCCGAGGTCGGTCACGAAGTACCGGTAGAAAAAGTGTAAAACGAAGGGGTGCCGGCTAACGTATTGTGGTTCAGCTAAGGTCGGCACCCCAATTCGAGTCAGGAGATCAGGTTTGGAGCAAAAATCAGACGGTCAAGCGCGTCAGGAAACGACGCATAGCCTATCCCACCAACCGGAATTACCCGTCGATCCGCTCCCTACTCCAAAATTTAAGGTATCGAACCGGCTCACGCGCCGTGAACGCAAAATTGTATTCGCCATAGTTATGGTTGCGGGCTTTGGCGAACTAGGCTACAACCTCGTAAACATCTCGGCAATGCCAATGCTGGTTCCCACTATCGGCCTGGGTCCCGGATGGATTGGCTGGTTACTGGGTATTTTCATGCTTACCGAGGCAATCCTAAAGTCACCCATGGGTATTGCCGGCGACCGGTTGGGGCGTAAAATCCTGATTGTTGCGGCTCCTTTCCTCTCCTGCATCACCAGTATTCTCACCGTACACCTTGTAAATCCCTATATGCTTGTTCCGCTGCGAATGCTAGATGGCATCGCTGCAGCTGCACTTTGGCCAGCTACATTTAGTATGATCGCTGACCATGTTGCTGTAGATCGACGTGGATCGGCGATGAGCTACTTCAATATGGCGTACCTTGTGGGCATAGCAACCGGCCCAGCAATTGGTGGTTATCTAGATCACAGGTTCCATTCTGTAACAGCTTCTTTCTATGCGGTCGCAATCGTTTTTGCACTCATGGTGCCCGTTGCTCTCCTGCTTCTGCCGGGAGGAAAGCCGCAGCATCTGCACGAGGCTGGCGAATCTGTACGATTTAGAGATAGCCTGAAGATTGGAAAAGCGTTCCCAATGTTGTTAGGCACCATCTTTCTGGTATTCATGGGAATAGGACTTTGTGCCCCCTATATCAAACGGTACTGCATGTTTCATTTTGGCCTGTCGGAAGCGCAGTTCGGAAACCTTCTCATTGCTCCTGCACTTATAATTGCTGCACTTTCCGCCCCCGTAGGCGCGCTAGGTGATCGCATTGGCCAAGCGCGAGCTGTAAGAATTGGGCTTGCAATGTGTGCCTCTGCATTCTGGCTCCTGCTGCTCGTAAAAGTTCCCATGGGTCTTGTAATTATGGGGACCGTTGTTGGCCTTGGCTTTGTACTTGCCTTCCCGTCATTCATGGCGATTGTAACGAGCGTTTGCGAGGCGAAGAACAGGGGTGCAATGGTGGGAACAGCCGGCGCGGTGCAGGGTTTGGGAGCAATTTTCGGTACCGCGTTATCGGCCGCGGTTATCGGGCGGAACTACCGAATAGCCCTCTTAGTTGCCGGGCATCCTATATCCATCCATATCCTCGGGCAGCGACTGCCGTTCGTTGGGTGCGCAGTTCTCCTGACGGTTGCGGCCGTCGCGGCACTCATACCATCCGTACTCAATCCGCCGCGCCATAATGAGGGGCTTTTAGAGGGTTAATCTGTAGCAGCGCCACTCCGGAAGGTATGTCGCACCGTGCGTGTGATAGAATTCCAGTGCAATCTGGTTCCAATCCAGGACGACCCACTCCATGCGCCCACAACCTAGCCTCTTTGCTTCCGCGCGAAGATGCGAGAATAGTGCGCTTCCCGTTCCCTTGCGGCGAAAATTGGGCAAGATGAAGAGATCCTCCAGGTACAGGGTAGGGCGCGCAAGGAAGGTGGAATAGGTGATGGATGTAAATGCACAACCCGCTGGTTCTCCACCGCACTCTACTAACCACGCAGTATACAGCGGCCGACCTCCGTTGGCGGGCCACCCATGCTCTAATAGCCGTTGACGAGCCCCCTCGTCCGGCCCGGGCAGATGCTCGTAATCGGCTAAGGCCTGCAATAGCCTGATGAGCGTGGTGCCGTCTTCTCGGGCCGCACGCCTGACCACAATGTCGTTGAGCGCATTCGGGAGGTTATTTCCGGACACCGGTCAACCTGTCTAAACGCCGAAGGATCGGGTTATTTTCAATCATCTTTGAGAGCGAAAACTTCTCGCACATTAGGGTTATGAAGAACAAACTTACCGTAACGGTCAACAGAATCGTCATGTTGGCCGCAGCAGCAATCCCTAGCCCAAGAGCTGCTCCAATCAAGTTGGCTCCGCAGTCGCCCATCATCACCTGCGCCCTAGAATCTCGCAGCCATACTGCCCATGCGGGTATGATCGCAATCCAGAGCGGCCAGGCAGCATGTGCAGTCGCGGCTAGGGCAATAGCGGCGACCAGGAAGATGGCACCGGCCCTTCCCGGGCGTAAGTCTAACAGATTAAAGACATTCGCACACAGCGCAATCTCAATCCCCGCGGCTAT
>JAJYCW010000155.1 GCA_021777995.1 bacterium | reverse complement strand
TGCAGGTTTTGGCTAGTTCCTCAAGCTGTTCGGCCACGATCTGATAGAAATTCATGAGCGTGCCGCCAATTTCGCAGCGCTTTACGCAGTACTTGCCCGCAAATTTCATAAGAGGTGCGTGCCATGCGGCATCCTGCACGCTGGCAACGGCAGCTTCGTCCTCTGCGATGATCGAGAGAAAGCTCATAACGTGGCTTTTACCAGTACCGTAGTTACCTACCACGAAAATGCCTTTGCCCTCCGCACCGCTCTCGAAGTCTAGCTGTGGCAGGACCACCGACTTAATGGTGTCGCCGAGGCTTGGGGTAATTACAAAAGACTTTACGAGTCGCCGCGCCTCGGTTTTGCGATCGGCCTGTTCAAGCTGGATGACTGATTGGATAGGGTTTAGGTCGAACAGTTCGCCATATTTCATGAATAGTACCTACCTTATATGCCCATACAATGATGCCTGCGTGATGCCGAAGCAACGTTCCACCGTGCGACCATGGTACTGCGGTTAAGTAGAACCTAACCATCTCAACCTGGCAAGCGGTACACCTGTACTATCATCATTAATACACCGCAGTCGGACAAAATTCCTGCCGCTGTAATCAACTTTGCACCTTCTCAATCACTGATGACGCGGATTACACAGATTACACGGAAAAATGCCGTTGGTCGCTATGTGTAAGCTACTACAAACTACCTGTGCGAGTGCGCGATCTGTGAAATCCGCGTAATCAGTGTAATCCGTGATTCAGACATCACCCAGTGCGCTATCCTTGCACCTTCTGAATCACTGATGAAGCGGATTACACAGATTACACGGAAAATGCCGTTGACCGCCATGTGAAAGCTACTACAAACTACCTGTGCGAGTGCGCGATCTGTGAAATCCGCGTAATCAGTGTAATCCGTGATTCAGACATCACCCAGTGCGCTATCCTTGCACCTTCTGAATCACTGATGACGCGGATTACACCGATTACACGGAAAAATGCCGTTGGTCGCTATGTGTAAGCTACTACAAACTACCTGTGCGAGTGCGCGATCTGTGAAATCCGCGTAATCAGTGTAATCCGTGATTCAGACATCCTCCAGTGCGCCATCTGTGTACGTTCTGAATCACTGATGACACGTATTACACTGATGACGCGGAAAAATGCCGTTGAGCGCTATGTGTACATCTTCTGAATCACTGATGAAGCGGATTACACAGATTACACGGAAAATGCTGGTGGGCGCGTTCAGTGGTCTGTGAAATCCGTGTAATCAGTATAATCCGTGACTCAGACAATATCCACCCGTGCAAGGGCGTTAGGTGATCTATTCCTCGCAGGAATTGCTTCCCCTGCTGGCGTAATTGGGCTTTGAAACACCTTGAATTCGTAAATACCGCAAACAGGGGTATAAACAGCACTTATGAAAACCCTACTAATTGTACTGGATACGCTTCGCCGGGATTACCTCGAACACTACGGTAGCAGCTGGGTAAAGACGCCGGCTATTGCGGCGCTTGCGTCGGAGGGCATTACGTTCACGAATCACTGGGTAGGTTCGCTGCCATGCATGCCTGCACGGCGCGAGTTCATGACGGGCCGACACAATTTCCTTTATCGTAATTGGGGTCCGATTGAGCCTTATGACGATGTACTGCCCCGCGAACTGCGCAAACAGAAGGTGTTTTCGCATCTTATAACGGACCACTTCCACTACTTTGAGCTTGGCGGTGAAAACTATCATACAGGTTTTGATACATGGGATTTTTATCGTGGGCAGGAACACGATCCCTGGGCGTCGTTGGTGGACGGCATGGCCGTTCCGGAGCATTTAGGGCAGGCTAACAGTATCAACCAGCAGAACCGTACGCGCCAGGTTCGCGAGGAAGACTTTTCTGGGCCGCGTAGCATCGCTGCTGCTATTGAGTGGCTGGAGAGCAACAAGGAGGCGGACGACTGGTTCCTGCAGGTAGAACTATTCGACCCCCATGAGCCGTTTTATTGCACAGATGAGTATCGAGAGATGTATGGAGATACGTGGACGGGACCGCTCTTTGACTGGCCCAACTACAGTGAAGTAAGTGAAACCCCCGAGGCTGTCGAACATATTCGGAAGTGCTATGCGGGCCTCATAACCATGTCCGACAAGTGGGTAGGCAAACTCCTCATGGCTATGCAGCGGCTTGGTCGTATGAATGATACGCTGATAATCCTCACTACCGACCACGGTACGATGCTAGCAGAGCATAGCTACTGGATGAAAAACCGGATGCCGATGTACAACGAAATTGTGCGTATACCATTGGTAGTGCGTCTACCGGGTGGCGCACAGGCTGGCACGACGTGCAGCGCGCTTACGCAGACTATCGACATCATGCCGACGATACTCACGCACCATGCCTGCAAGCTACCACCTCACCAAACCGGGATTCCGCTGCAACTGGCAATAAGCGGTACCTCAAATCGCGAATATGCTATTTTTGGCTATTTCGGAATGGCGCTCAACATTACGGATGGACGATACGTCTACATGCGCAATCCTGTGCGCGAAGATGGTGGTCCGCTGCACGCCTATACGGCTATGCCAGTAGGGGGATTAAACCACTGGTATCCTAGAGAGCTTAACGCACAAATGGAGATGGGACGCTATTTCTCCCACAATTACAACCTGCCGCTCTACAAGATACCCGCAACCGGTGCTGCGCCTTCCCCGCTTACTGGGGAGCCTTCCTATGTTGGGCAGCATCTGTTGTACGACATCACTGTAGATCCTAGGCAGGAGGTTGAACTTACGGACCCAGTGGTGGAACAGGAATTGATTGTTCAGATAGGGAAGGCTCTACAAAGTTATGAGGCACCTGGCGAACAGTACGTGCGACTGGGACTTGAACCCCCCAACACGCGATAGGAGGCTATAATATTGGTACGAAACGCTGCCGCTGGCTAAATCGATACTATTGGTACTTGCGCGATGCTGGAAACCAGCGGCTTTGGCTAACTAACCCAAGCCCCACCGAATTCTATTTTGATACCGTCCATATAGGCTGCAGTTGTGAAGTCGCGGAGGCTAACCTATGAAATAGTGACGCGGGTGCCCGGTGCACCTACCCAGTATTTCAGCCGGGGAAATTTGCACTCTAGGTATTGTGTAAACTTACTGGGGTCTTCCTGGTTGCCAATGAACATATCATAATGGCTGGGAACCACCAGCCCAGGTTGCAGTTCGCCTGCGATCTCTACCGCTTCCTGAAATGTGAGATTACCCTGACAGTTTGCGGTAAATCGCTCTGCATCCCGTCCATTAATAGGAAGAAACATGCAGTCGAAGTGGCTCCATTTCTGGAGACTGGTTATTAGTCCCTCGTAGGGAATAGTGTCACCCGAATGGTAGATGGTTACACCGTCGTGTTCGATGACGTAACCCAGGTAAGGAAATCCAAGCTCGGGGTGCTCATCAAAAAACTCATGCTTTGATTTTACCGCAGTAATGGTGGTGCCATGCAGTGTTACCGTATCATCGGCGTTTAGCGGCATTATTCTGGCAGGCGATATTCCAGATTCATTTTCCAATCGGTGCGTTTCGGTTTGCGGGCAGACAAATCGGCAATTTGGCGAATGGACGGCAATAGACTTCAACGTTTCCGGGCAGAGGTGGTCGCCATGACCGTGGGAAACCAGCGCCCATGTAAACCCGGAGGTTTCGTTCATGGTGAGGAGCGGTGGTGTTTGGCGCGAGGTCCAGTCAGCAAGAAATGGATCGATAAAAATGGTAGCCGTACCGATTTTCACGATAAACGTATGCTGCCCCATCCACCAGAATGCTGCACGCTCGCCGGGAGCCAATGGGGCCCCAATATCTTGCAGGAGCGCTCCGTTAGTTTGTGTTGGTTGGGTCACCGATCGCTCCAATCGCTAGTGCCGTGCGTAGTGCCTGAACAGTTCGCTCACCGACGTGTCTTCATGTATCCGCAGAATTGCATCTGCTAAGAGCGGCGCCACGGAGAGTATTTTAATCTTCGGAATCTTTTTGGATTCTGGCAGGGGAACAGTATCGGTTACCAGTAACGTCTGCAATGGCGAGTCAGCAATCTTTTCAATAGCAGAACCGGATAGGATTGGATGCGTGCAGCAGGCGTGAACTGCTGATGCGCCTCGGTCAATGAGGGCTTGAGCACCTTGCACAATGGTTCCAGCGGTGTCGATCATATCATCAATCATGACGCAAATTTTGCCTTGCACGTCACCAATGATTTCCATGATTTCAACTTTGTTAGGTTCTGGACGTCGCTTGGCGATGATGGCGATCGGGGTTTTAAGCGATTCTGCAAGGGCTCTTGCTCGCGCAACTCCACCCACATCTGGCGATACTACCACGGTGTTGCCGTTGTAGATTCCATTATCGATAAGATACTGAGCAATAAGCGGTCCGGCATAGAGGTGATCTACAGGAAGATCGAAAAATCCTTGAATTTGGCCAGCATGAAGATCAAGGCATAGAACGCGGCTCGCGCCGGCCTGGGTAATTAGGTTAGCGATAAGCCTGGCAGTCACTGGTTCACGCGGCTGCATCTTCTTGTCTTGCCTTGCGTAACCGTAATAGGGAAGCACAACCGTGATCCGCTGTGCGGAGGCTCTGCGGAATGCATCAATCATGATGAGCAGTTCCATAAGGTTATCGTTCACCGGGTAGCAAGTTGGCTGAACAATGAAGATATCCTGTCCGCGGGCGCTCTCATCAATTTTCACGCTTATCTCGCCATCAGAGAACTTCTTTACTACAATTGCACCTAACGGAGAATTAAGGTCTTCGGCAATAGCTGTCGCCAGGGCGGGATTAGCATTACCAGTAAAAATACGCAAGTCAAAGCTCTGCATCAAAGTTCTCCTTACCGAGATCACCCTAAGTTATTGCGTGTGCCTCTGAGTTTAGGAGGCATCCGCCTCGCTGGGCGGCCGATATACCGTTATGTGCTGCGCTTCAGCTCATAACAACAAGATGCGTTCAGCTCGTCCTCATGTAGTCCTACGGCGTGCACCTGGATTAGGTTCATTGACCTAAAATGACAGACACATCGCCTGTGTTTATCGTTTCGCCGACTTCAGTTCTTTCTCGGCGCGCTTCTTGATTCTGTACGCGCGCGCCCAATCTTCTTTAACAATAGCACGTTGGCGAGCGATTACCATACTATCCTCGGGAATATCGCCGGTAATGGGAGAACCCGCCGCCACAAAGGCACCCGAACCAACAGTAACTGGCGCAATAAGGGTTGAATGAGAGCCGATGAACGCATTGTCGCCTACAACCGTTTGGTGTTTGAAGTAACCGTCATAGTTGCAGGTTATGGTTCCTGCCCCAATGTTGACGCCAGACCCTATAATGGCATCCCCGATGTACGAGAGATGTGATGCTTGCGAAGAGGCGCCCAGCGTGCTGTTTTTTACCTCCACGAAGTTACCAACTCTTACGCCTGCGGCAAGGTGACTGCCGGGACGTAGCTGAGAGTAGGGACCAATCTTGGTGCCGTCCTCTAATGTGCTGTAGCTGATCCAAGATGCAAGTGCTCGTACATCGTTACCCAACTTCGACTGCTCAATACGCGTATATGGGCCAATGACGCAGCCGTTTCCAATCCGTGTTCCGCGCAACAACACGCAGAATGGTTCTATTGTGGAATCCTGGCCAACTTCAACATCGATATCGACATAAGTACTTGCGGGGTCGACAATAACCGTACCAGCGGCCATTAGTCGGTTTAGTAGTCGCCTTCGCATGACTGCACCGGCGGCAGCAAGGTCCTGCTGGCTATTAACGCCGATTACTTCGTCCACGTCGGCCACAGGTTGTGCAACGACCGGCTTGTTCTGGCGGGAGAATATTTCAACAAGATCCGTTAGGTAGTATTCTCCCTTAGCGTTGGAATTTCCTATTAACCTTAATGCGGGCCAGAGGTAGTTGCCAAGGAATGCATAAAGCGACGGATTGCATTCGTTGCACAGCTTTTCGGCCGGAGAGGCATCTGTTTCCTCCACTATGCGGTTGACAGTACCGTTCTCATTACGAATGACGCGTCCATACCCTGTTGGGTTATCTAGGCGAGCTGTAAGCATCGCCATGGGGGCGGTGGTCGTATTGCGAAGTTGGATGAGAGCACTCACGGAGTCCGCGGTGAGAAGTGGAGTATCTGCAGCCAATGTGATAATGTCGCCGGGCCAATCGCCCAGGAGCTCCTCAGCTGCCTGAACGGCATTTGCGGTGCCTTTTTGTTCCGTCTGAACTGCAAACTCTATGCCCTCACCAGAGAGAGCAGCGATCACGTTGTCAGATTGATGTCCCACGATCATTACAATGCGTTGCACTCCTGCCAATCTGCAGGCCCTGATTACGTGGGACGCCATTGTGTCACCGCAGATCGTGTGGAGAGGCTTTGCTACCGACGATTTCATACGGGTACTTTTACCCGCGGCTAGAATGATTGCCGCCACTGGGGAGTGAGTAGTAGTAGATAATTCGCTCATAGAGTGCGGCAAAACTCCGGTTCGTAAACAAAAATGGATGCGCTCACCAACTGTGAATGAGCTGAAAACTACAGAGCATTATAAATGTTACGTTGCAATTTAGTCAAGTGGAATTCGCGTTAATTTAGCATTCAATTGCGCTTATTGCAGGACTGAGTTTTAATGTTCCTGCGTAATTACAAACATGTGACTGAGGTTATTTTGCCCGAGCTTTTTAGTTTACTGGCACGCGTATAATCCCTGGATCCTCAAAGATATCGAACTCATCACGGCTGGTAGTGGAGAACTCGCTGACTATTGCACCTCTGTCGCCACTCTGGAACCAGTGCGGGGTGCCCGGCAGAATGGTGTACTGTTGACCTGGAGTCAGTTTTATCTCATGCCACACCGTATAATAGGACTCGTGCCCGGTAGGGGGAGCGCATGCCGGTACTGAGGATGGTTCTCCTGGTACATAGAGGTACACCTCGCCCCACCGACATCGAAACGTCTCCTCCTTGCCAGGATCGCTTCCCACGGGTGGATGTATGTGCTGGGGGCAGGTTTGCCGTGGAGACATGACTAGTTCCTTGGCGCAGCAGCGGCTTGTGTTAACATAGACCACGATTTGCAGCCCAGAGGCCCGAAGGTTTCCAAGCCCAAAGTCAGCAACTTCCATGCCTGACTTTTCCTCACTCGTAAGTTCAATTCCAGCTGCAGCCAACATTGAAATTGCTTCATTGCGCGCGGTGTCGATTTCCATCGATGTTAACATGGCACCTGCCTCTCGGGAATGTGCTGAATTTGAAAGTGTTATACCCAATATCGTTGTGCTAGAGTAAGTTTGCGTCGGTTGCCTTCATGGACTGAGGAACAAAGTGGTACTCGAAACGGGAAACTGCATATCTGTCGGTCATTCCAGCTACGTAATCGCATACCTTTAGTGCCAGATCGTCAATCGCAAGGTTTGAAACGCCGTCACCGTTCGGCATGAGGTGAGCGTTTTCCATGTAGAGCGTAAAGAGTGCCTTAATGACATGTTGTGCTTTGCGCAGGTCATTGTTGCCCGATGCCGCTTTCCAGTAGACCCGTTCGAACATAAAGTCCTTTAGTTCGTCCATTGAGTTCTGCACGTCGTTTGACATCGTCACGACGGGCTTTCCATCGCTACACGCGACGATGTCGGATATCACGCATGATATTCTCCTACTATGGCTATTACCAAGGAGCCGAATGGGAGCTGACGGCAAATCGCGTGCCGTAATAACGCCAGCCCTTATTGCATCATCAATGTCGTGATTGATGTAAGCGACGCGATCGGCTATTCGTAACACCTGCCCTTCAAGGGTCATTGATCGTTGTGAACCGTCATTGAAATCAGCCGCACCTTTGCTATGGTGTGCAATTCCATCACAAACTTCCCACGTAAGATTC
>JAJYCW010000029.1 GCA_021777995.1 bacterium | reverse complement strand
TGGTGCGCTACAAGATGGAATTGTCTATCCTGTAGGCAACTGGGTGGAACAGGCCGAGTCACTTCAGGAGGGAACCAGGGTTCCCGCACAGCCGAATGCAATCCTGTTACGGTATCACGCTCTAACCGCAAATGCAGTCATAAAGCCTGAGCTCGGGCAACCGCTACGAGTTGATGTACTGCAGGATGGCAAACCTATACCTGCTGCCGATAAAGGTGCCGATATACGATATACCCGTACGGGTCAGAGCTATATTCTTGTAGACTCGCCAAGGATGTACGTACTCACTCATCTAGCCAAATATGGCTCCCATGTACTGGCACTTATTCCTCAGGCACCGGGGTTTGGGCTCTACTCATTTACGTTTACATCCTGCCAGGAATAACTCCAATCTTTGGCGGCTAGGCAAATCACGACACAGTACGCTATTTTTGCCATTTTGCGCAATAATAAGCCATCTTAAGCGTGGTATACTTTTCTTCGGCCGGTAGGACTACTTTTGCAAGTTGACCTGCCGGCCCGCCATAATACCTGGAGTGCATTTATAATGGATCAATCGCCGCCGCCAAACGGCAAGTCACGAATGCCGTTAGCGCCCGCCAAAGCCGAGGACCAACGGTTCCTTAAACGAGCACTAACCTGGGCGCGAACGTGTGTTATTGGTCAACCACTCTCTAGCGAGAAAATGGAACATACATTACTGTCCAAATTCCTCGCTCTTCCGGTTTTCGCTTCAGACGCAATTTCTTCGGTAGCCTACGCAACCCAGGAAATCATATTGTTCCTGGGCATGTCTACCATTGGCGGAGTAGGCCTATGGGAAGTTAAGAACAAGCTAGAATACCAACATTACACAATGTTGCTCACCGGCTTGATTGTTGCGCTGTTGGCAATAGTAGTGTTTTCTTACTGGCAGACAATTCACGGGTACCCCAACGGAGGTGGGTCTTACATTGTCTCAAAGGACAATCTAGGCACCTACCCTGGCCTCATCGCAGCCGCAGCACTCCTGATCGATTACGTACTAACCGTTGCGGTTTCTATCGCATCAGGTGTCCAAAACCTGAAAAACCTTCCCGTAGTCGGTCCCAGATTTTTCGAACCACAATATCTGGTGGTATGGTGTTGCCTATTTACTCTGGTCCTTATGCTCGCTAACCTCCGGGGCTTAAAGGAATCTGGCAGCCTGTTTGCGGTGTTTACATATGGCTTTGTAGTGATGTGCTACGTAATGATTGCCGTAGGCTTAATCTACCCGCATCTTCCCGGTGTTCATTTCCAACCGCACTACCAGTATGTAGTTCAAACCTGGTCCGTAGAACCTGCGGCCAGAACGTTCGGATTAGCCGTGCTGCTTAGCGCGTTTGCCAACGGCTGCTCGGCAATGACCGGAACAGAGGCGGTGAGCAACGGAATACCCGCCTTTAAGGAGCCGAAATCGCACAACGCGGCACTCACCCTCATTATGATGGGGGTGATTTTGGGGACTGTATTTCTGGGCGTTTCCGCGCTGGCAATGAAGTTCCATGTAGTCTACGATGGCGCCCCTGCAACACCTGCAGTAATTGATCAGATTTCCGGAGCCGTCTTTGGTAAAACTGGTCCAACTGCTATTGGGTACTATCTTACCCAGTTTTTTACTGCAGCAATTCTGGTGCTTGCAGCCAATACTAGCTTTGCCGATTTCCCTCGTCTTTCGTCAATTCTTGCTCGCGACAGGTTTATGCCCAAGCAACTCTCAAATTTGGGCGACAAGCTCGTGTTTAACAACGGTATTCTGATACTTGGCGCCTTAGCGATGTTCCTATTAATCGTAAAAGACGGGAATGTAGATGCGCTCATTCCACTTTATGCAATTGGGGTCTTTACTGCCTTTACACTGTCTCAGTCCGGAATGGTTGTTCACTGGTTTCGTCTTCGAGGATCCGGATGGCGCATTAGGGCAGCCATTAACGGGATTGGCGCATTAGCTACCTTTACGGTTCTTAGTGATATTATTGTTGAGAAATTTCCTGACGATCTTTATGTTGTCGTGGGCATCGTGATCATGGTGTATGTTTTTAAGAAGACTAATCACCATTATCTGGATGTGGCAAATCAGTTGAGAATGTCCAACTACACACCGTCACACGAGCCGGCAACCAACACTGTGTTGGTGCTTGTACCGGCGCTGCACCGAGGTGTAATGCCTGCTCTGGAGTATGCTCGAACGCTTTCGCCCGACTGCAGAGCCGTGCATGTGTGTACCGATCCGGAAAAAACACCAATGCTGCGGGAGCGGTGGGAGCACTGGGCGGATGACGTCCCGCTGGTCATCCTTAATTCACCCTACCGAACACTTATCGAACCACTCATGGCGTATCTTGACTCGGTGAGAATTGAGCGGCAGGGCCATACGGTTACGATTGTAATTCCCGAATATGTACCGACCAAGCCCTGGCACGCATTGTTGCATGGGCAGAGTGCCGCACGTTTGAAGTTAGCTCTTCTAAGCAGGCGCGACGTGGTAGTTGCAAATGTGCGATACTATCTGCAAACAAGCGTGGAACCGCCCCCATCCGACTCTCTAACGGAAGAAGAGCCAACCATCGTTGCTGCTGCGCACGGCTCTCATCACGGAGCATCACATGATCATTGAAACCCGTAAGGATGTAGTGCTTCTGTCAGGAATGCTGCACAAAAACCAATGGCTCACCATTCGGGCTGCTGCAGGTATGTTACTGCGTGATTTTCCGGAAGGAATTATCGTTGACTGCAGCGGTTTGCAGGAAGTGTCTGAGGCCGGTGCCAAGACATTTCTAGATGCAATGAAGGATATTGAGGCAGCGCACACCAGAATTATAGTGGCCAACCTGCCTGCGAATGTGCTGCAGGTTCTCAAATCTATACCTGGTGTACGTTCACAGCTGCCTATTGCAGAATCGGTGGACGCAGCACGAGCCTCGCTGTCAATGCATCGCCGTGTCTCTAATCAGCCTGCGCAATTGCAGACTACCGGAACAAAGCCACGGGTTGTTGTGGTGCCGCTAATGGCCGAGGTTGATCTTACCTACGGAGCCGACCTTGCCGCACGTTATTCGAACATGGCAAACGCCGACCTGAGGCTGGTCTACCTGCTTGAAGTCACACGTGACCTACCGTTAAACGCACCGCTACCCGCACAGGAGCAGGCAGCGGAACAGACCATGCAGATTGCGCGGCAATTTGTTGCCAATCACGGGTGCACCGCCGCTGAGCACATAGAGAGGGTTCGTGATGCCGTGGATGGAATTCTGGGCAGCATCAAGAGCCATAACGCCGACCTTGTCCTGCTTGGTGCCTCACACCATGCTGTAGAGCACGAGGGCCACGATCGATTTGACAAGCTGGTCGACTCGCTGCTTCACCGAGCTCCTTGCGAAGTGATCATAGGCAGGCTTCGTTCTTCGGAGGGTGCAAATTGACAGCGACAGGCACTGCCAGCATACCGACCACCGAACTTAAACAGTTAATCATGAATGCCCTGGCGGAGGACCAGGGCACTGGTGACATTACATCCATGCTCACCATTCCTCCCGACTGCACGATTGCAGCCTCTATGGTCACACGCTCTGCTGGGATACTTGCGGGGATGCCGGTCGTTCATGAGGTGTATCGTCAACTGAATCCCAATGTGAGAATTCATGAATGCTGCAGTGACGGCTGCAAACTTGTGCCTGGTACTGTCCTATGCACGATTACGGGAGACGCGCGCGCCATTTTGACAGGGGAACGGGTTGCTCTCAACTTTGTGCAACGCCTTAGCGCGACTGCAACACTTACCCGCGCCTTTGTGGAACGTATTCAGGGTACCTCTGCAAGGATAGTAGACACCAGAAAAACAACGCCGGGGCTTCGTGCCTTGGAAAAGTATGCGGTGCGGTGCGGCGGCGGCAACAACCACAGGTTCGGCCTTTACGATGCAGTTCTTATTAAAGACAATCACATTGCCGCGTGCGGCTCAATAAGTGAAGCCGTTGGACGCGCACGCAACGGCGCACCTCACACCATGACGATAACCGTGGAGTGCGATTCATATGAACAGGTTCAGGAGGCGTTAGACGCCGGTACTGACATCGTTTTGCTCGACAACATGACGTTAGATGATCTGAGACGATCCGTGGCATCCATTGGCAGCAGAGCAATTGCAGAGGCAAGCGGAGGAATTACACTCGATAACGTTGCTGAAATCGCCCAAACAGGCGTAGATATAATCTCTGTTGGGGCGCTCACGCACTCAGCGGGTTCACTGGACATTGGGCTCGACATCGTAATGCAACCGTGATCCTGATAAGTTATAGTACCGTTCAGTCGACTATGGATTGTGCGCGTGACCTGCTTTCTAGCGAAACACAACTGCAATCGTCTGGAGCTGTAAAGGCCGTTGTTCTTGCACAGAGGCAGCTGGCCGGCCGCGGACAACGAGGGCGCGTCTGGGACTCGCCTGGCAACGGCAATCTCTATGCAACTGCCCTCATGACCTGGCCACAGTTGAACGAGTCCACCGCTCCAATCATTGGGCTGTTAGCTGGCGCAGCGGCCGCCGATTGCATCTGCGAGGTCCACCTGAGATGCGGCGGGCATACCAGTGCGCTCGCTAATCTTGGATTAAAGTGGCCAAATGACATTGTTATTGGGCAACTAAAAACCGCAGGGGTTTTGACCGAGGTGTACCGTACACCTCGTGATACGTGCTTCGTTGCAGTAGGTTTTGGCGCAAACCTTACATCGTTACCAGAAGCGGTAGACATCGCAGGGCGATCGACATCGCTGCTGGCGAACGAGATACGCCACCTGGCACCGGCTGAACAGGTGTTGTGGTTTGCGCGGTCATTAAACCGACTCGTGCGCCAGTGTGAACAATTTGGAATTGCTGCCATAATCCGGCGATGGACACGGTGGGATGCCTCTATCGGCAGGAGATACACGGCGCAATCGAGCGCGGGTATGGTCACAGGCGTTGCAAATGGCTTGGGTCCATCGGGAGAACTCTCGCTCCTGTTGGACAATGGCTCAACCCTTCTAGTAACCTCAGCCTCTTCTCTTACCTCGGATTGAACCCGTCGTGTGCGTCGGCAGGTTGGGTTTTCGCTTGCGGTTTAGCTACCTCGTGATCAAGGGGCTCAAGCACCAGCCTCTTTCCCACAAAATCTATTGTAAACCGGAAATGCTGCAGGAAGTCCATACCCAATACAGCGGTTGGGACCGTAGCGCTCTTATTGGCCGGCTCAGCGCCCAGCACCTGCATTCCATCCACTTTCGCACGGCCCACGCTTAACGAACTCACTTTAATACCCTCAACGTGTGTTTCGGTTCCATCAGGAAGCCGAACCGGTATTTGCATTGGTGACGTACCGGCGAGTTTTGCCGCCACCTCGGGGGGTAATATTGTTACAGGTGAGGTTACAGAAACCACTGCAGTAAAGGGCGGTGACCCTGGCACCGTGACATTAACGGCCGGCGCTGCACCGGTGCCAGCGAATTTGACAATCACCGCACCAGGCTTCAATTTTGTTTTATGGCTGCCCGGTATAAACTCAATAAGGTGGTTGCTAGGGTTGAATCGAACCTGAAACCTCTTGAGGAACGGATATCCAAGCCAGATCGCGGGAGCATCTGGCCTGTGGGCCATTGCTGGAGACAGGCTAGCCATAATGTTGAGCAAGCCCACGTTAACTGGAAGGACCCCGCCGTTACCTATGCCTAAGTTGACGTTCGCAGCCCCCGAAGCTGTAAAGTGGTTGTGCAAAAAGGTAAATGCAACGGTTTGGGTGAGCGGAGTAACCTTTAGCGATTTCGCGACGGAAGGCTTCATGGTATTGTACGAAAGGCTAGGCTCAAGTGTGGTATTGACTATGGTAGTTCCGTTCGCAAACACGCTAAATTCAGGAAGGCCCTGCCAGTCGTGGTACCCCACTGTATAGGTGCTTTCCACGCTCATTTGCGGTTTTGGCGCAGGGGGAAGAGCGGATGCCGGCTTCACCATTGCAGCCGCGATGCACAGCAAAAGAGGCGATCTAAGTGTGGCTTGCATCTACAATCCGCTGTATAGCTTCCAGTGCCAGAAGGTACCCAAGAGAGCCTAAGCCCACAATCTGCCCTATCACTACTGGAGAGACGACGGAGTGGCGCCGAAACTCCTCACGAGCATGGATATTACTTAAGTGCACTTCGATGGCTGGTAAACGAACCGCCGTTAATGCATCACGCACCGAATAGCTGTAATGCGTAAGTGCGCCAGGGTTAATAATGATGGCATCGGCCCATTCACGTGCATCATGTATGGCATCTATGATCTCGCCCTCATGGTTAGACCAGAGAATCCTCACATCGAGACCTAGCTCCTCGCCCCGGCGTTTTATGCGCCGATTAACATCGTCAAGGGAGTCACTTCCATAAAACTCAGGTTGACGGGCACCCAGCAAATTAAGATTAGGACCATGGATCACGGATATGCGCATGGTCAATCTAGTTACCCCCCTGAGGTGGCGGACATTTGGACGGATCTGCATCCGAGTTTATGATCTTGTCGTCGGTAACGAGCAAGTTAGGTATTCCATCGCTACCAACGGGAAATGCATAGCGCCCACAATGACAAACCAGAACAGACTTAGCTGCATCGTAGGATAACGGGTAGTGCTGCGGACATGCGGGGCATGCAAGTAGCTTCAACAGCCACTCATCCATTGGTTGTGGCGCTTGGACATCTTGTTGCTCTGGCACTGTAATTGTCTCCCTATTTTGTCACAAAAGCCATTAGTTGTACTTCTTGACAGAGGTATCATATCTATGTCACGGAATGACTCGAATACCGTTAAGTATTCAAAGTTAGTCTCTGCCAATTATACCCGCCAATAATAGGGCTGATCGCACCTTAAAACCTAGTACTATTGACGTGGTGGTTTACTTCGGGCTATAATTCAGCAGGATGGTGTTGTTAAACTTCAGGTAACTTACCGATACTGAATATAGTACCATGGTAATGCGTAGCGCGAAAGGTTTGTAGCAATGGCTCAGGATACCGTTAAACTACCTGTCAACTCACACCCCCCCGTACTTTTCGAGATAGCCAAGCGAATTTTCGACCTCGTTATCAGCGCTAGCCTTCTCCTGATCCTTGCAATTCCGCTGCTTATTGTCGCACTGCTTGTTAAATTGACATCCCCCGGCAGGGTATTTTATGTGCAGCGGCGTGTAGGGCTTCATGGTCAGTTCTTCAACGTTTTTAAGTTTCGCACAATGGTATCCGATGCCGACCGAAACGGTCCGCTATGCACCGCGGCTGACGACAACCGTATAACGCCCTTTGGCAGGTTTCTGCGAAATAATAAAATTGATGAAATTCCGCAACTCTTTAATGTGATGCGCGGAGAGATGAGCCTGGTTGGTCCACGACCGCAGGTTCCTCGATTTGTAGAAAATTTCCCTCCAGATCTTCGTGACGTGGTCCTTTCGGTGCGACCAGGAGTAACCGGTCCCACCCAGCTTCATTACCGTGACGAAGAGACCTTGCTGCAGGATAGGGCAGATCGTGAGACATATTATATTTCGGAATTGTTGCCGCGAAAATGCCGCATGGACTACGATTATGTCGTCAATCGGTCAGCAAGTCGCGATCTCACTGTTCTTTTCACAACCGCTTGGGTGGTAGTACTTGGTCTCATACGACGGTTCACGAAAAAGGCCAACAGAGCACTAGCTGTAATTCCCGCAGAAGCGGTTGTTGCGACTGTTGGCAGCCATGATCGTGATGACCCTGCATCCGACGTCCCGGTCTTGCGCTAAATCGCTGTTGTCTTTAGTATAGGGAGATGCCAGTAGACAAAGAGAATGGCCGGTACGATGTCCCTAGCATCGTACCGGCCTTCGTCAAGCTGCATTATTGATCCCGTTTAATGGTCCCGGCGGTGCGAATCTCCCCCATCGCGTCGGTCACGATGATCCCGATTAAAGTGGCTGTCCTGGCGCACATGATAGCCGTACCTTCCGCCTCGGCCCCAGCCATTGTCCTCATGATCACGTCGCCGATTGAAATCCTCCTGGCGTGCTCGCCATCTCTCCTGCTGAAGCTGCTGCTCTCGTTGTCGCTGCAACCACTGTTCATGCTGAACCCAACGTTCGTGCTGCAGCCAGGCTTCATGCTGGCGATATGCCTCTTGCTGCCGGTATCGGTAGTTATATCCGTAGCGCTGCTCATAGCGATGCCGTGCAGCGATATCGTCGTTCCAGCGCTTGTAGGCGTATGCTGCCCCTAAGGCAGTGATGATACCCGCTGTCTTATCCCGCTTTGCAAGCAGGAGTGCCAGGGCCGCGGATCCCAAAACAATGGTGGTATTTCGTCTTCCATTTTCACTTGCAAGGGCATTTACAGGAAGGGCAACTGTGCCTGCTAATATGGTAAAGGCCGTGCAGCCGGCGGTAACTGATTTCATGTTTACCATTTCACTAATCTCCTTTATTGAGTTGTGAACTGGTGACGCGTCACGCACCTTAAACACGAATATAATGCAGCGTTGTGACTACCTCCAGTGCCTATAAAACTTGAGAATTGTCTAAGGTTAATTCGTTGTCAAGTCACGGCAAAGGTTGTAAACAGACTTTACCATCGTCGTTTCGGAAAACTCACGTAACACACGATCCCGCGCATACTCCCCCAGCCTATGCCGTAGGTCGTTATCGTTTACAAGCCGGGATATTGCGCCCTCAAGTGCCTTATAATCCCGCTTTGGAACCACTATTCCAGTTTTACCGTCCTGGTTTACGTAATTTACACCTGTTGGTAAATCACAGGTGATCACCGGTTTGCCACACACCATAGCTTCGAGTTGGACTATTCCAAACGCTTCGCTGTTCTCAACAGATGGCAGCACGAACACGTCTGCCGCATGGTAGTAGGCTACGAGTTCTGGTTCGGATAGGTGATCCAGGAAGTGCACGTTTCCAGATCCCTTCGCTGCAAGCCCGTGGAGTTCCTCTTTAAGCGGCCCTCTACCAATCATTACAAGCTGAACATTCGGCAGACTTTCCATTGCCCTTACCAGGTACTCAGCCCCCTTGTAGTAGACGAGCCGCCCAGAAAATAGGACGATCGGCCCGGGATATGCCGCACGGATAGCAGCAATGCGACGTTCAATCGACTCTGTTAGGGTGAACCGCGCAGGATCAATGCCAAATGGAATAACCCTGCACTTATCGCGAAATTCCTGAAGATAATTTGAAGAGTCGATGTGCCGCGGTGTTGCAACTACAATCGCCGACGCCTCTTGCAGCAACGCCCTTTGCAGAGGCACAAACGCCGTGCGCATGGCGCTCTGGCGCACAATATCACTGTGCCACCAAACAACCAGGTTCTTGAACCGTCGGCGAACTCTGCCCCGGCGGGTTGCGTAGACAAGGCCCGTTAACAGAAAAGGCTCGTGGGCGAGCAGCACATCCCCCTCATGTTTGAGAAGGCAACGCGTGAATGATGGGCTAATGGGCAGCGACTTAACACGCGTCACTGTACCCGCCAAGGTAACATCCACGCCGGCCACCGCGCGGTGTGACGTCCTCGGTTCATCACTGCATGCAACTACCGCACTAGAAGTCCCTGGTTCGCGCGCCATGCCCTCTCCAAGCTGGCGCACAATCGTCTCGACGCCGCCAATATGGGGTAGATATGCCTTATTAGCCTGTACGAATTTCATTGTGCTGTCCCTGCACTCTGCAATTGCAAGAGTAAACCTAACACAGCGGATGTCGACCTGTCCCAAGAATAACTTGACACGCGTGCAAATCCTCTCTCACTACATTGGTGCCGTAACCCAGTATCTCTAATCAGCGATTGCAATCCGGCGGCGATTGCCGCGGTGTCGAGAGGGTCTACCACTACCGCCGCGTCGCCAACCACCTCCGGAAGTGCGCTGACATTCGATGTTAATACAGGCACACCACAAGCCATAGCTTCTAACGGAGGAATACCAAACCCTTCATAAATTGAGGGATATGCAAAAACATCTGCCCCACGGTACAGAGCCCCAAGTTGCTCGTTACGCACGTACCCTGTCATCACTATTCTTCGCGGATCCAATTGGCCTAGATCCACAGATCCATAAATTGCACGCTGAGAGCCCACAATGACGAGAGTTAGATCTGGATTTTCTTTTGAAATCAACCCAAAAGCCGTAACTAACCGAGCGAGATTTTTTCGCGGCTCAACGCTGCCAACCGCGAGAATATACCTACCGCGTATACCCAATTTTGCTCGTACGTTCTCGTCTCCTGCTTGCGGCTCAGAGTTCATGTCATCGCTAACTGCGTTACCAACTACCGTAATCCGGTCGGGGCTTATGCCCAACAAGTGCTCTATACGCTGCTTGGTAAAGTACGACACCGCGGAAATTGCACTGGCCCGACGAATGGCAACTGGCTGTAGGGCTCGATAGAATGTCGCATACTTTCTAGAAAACCATTCTGGGTGTTCAAGAACGGATAGATCGTGAACAGTTAACAGGTGGGCACGTGAATAGAGGGGTCCAAGGCCAGCGGGCGTCCAAAGGGAGTCGCCGTGGTGGAGCAAACGTGGTAAAGTGCGCTGTTCCCAAATGCGTGCGTTCCCAACACCAACTCTTCGTGGGTTCGGGATTCCTGTAAAGTCGTATCCTTCTGCAATCTCCAGATTGGAGGGTATCACAAGCTGTGCGAAATCGACCGAAGTGAGGATGCGACGGCTGATTTCCCAGCTGAATCGCTGAATTCCCGTGGGCTGGTGGGTCAGAAAACATCCATTGATCAAAACGTTACCCGGCATAACTTATTGCTGCTGCCACAGGCTCCTCCTCCTCAGTAAAATCATTCGCAGTTCTATAAACATATCCCTGGGCATACCAAATCTCGTGGAACGCAAAGCAGCGTATTCCCGCAATCATAATGAACATGTTGAGAGCTGCGGCGAGAAAGTCTGCGCTACGTTCGTCCCGGTTGCGCAACAAACTTTTATAGTGTAGACCCAATATGAGGAAGATAAGCAGAGTGCCCACGACACCCGTCTCCACCAGGAAACCAATGTACGTGTTCGTGGCATTTACGCCCTCCAGACGTATGGGTTCACTGTCAGCCTTGAAGCTGCCAATACCCAACAGCCAGTTGTCAGGAAAATTCCTCTTTAACATAATCAGATCCGTATTTCGCCCACTATCGCCAGCAGAAATAACATCCGGTTTCTTTAGAACATTTAACCCCGCAAAGGTTGTGAGCTCGTAGGCATAGTAGACGATTTTTGAAAAGCCTTTAAAGAGCATCACCGTGCTGTCGAGTAGAGGCGGCGAAATCACCAGCAAGGAGATTACAATTGCCGCTGCTGTACCAATGACTCGTTTCCAGCGCTTAACGTTAATTCTGCCGCCTTTCAACCACCACCTAAACACATAGAAGGTTATAATTGAAACCCCGCCAAAAACTGAAAACGTCATGAACTGGAGCGCCCAGACCATGAATACATATTTTTTGCCTAATTTGAAGTGTAGTACGAACGGGAAAAGCATTGTGACGAAAATAGACCATGTCGCCGGTTCCTGCGCAAGTCCCTTTGCCCGAGGAAAGCCGAATGAGTAGAAGATACCATGAATGGGCAGTCCGCCCACCCAAAGGAAGATCTGTAGAAAAGTCATCCAGAAGCACAGCGATACTACAAACTTCAACACCTCTTCAGACAAAACTTCCCGGCGGCGGCTCAAGATAGAGAAAACCAGCCCCGTTAGTATAAACCGGAACGAGTAGAGCAAAGAATACGCGTCACCTCGCACAGTGCTGGTCATGCCCAATACCGCAAAAACCACGAACAAAAACCCTAGAACAAGGAGCCAGTTAAGGCGCAAGCGACGGTAATTTGCGGCAATCAGCAGCATCGACACAAACTCCACCGGCTGCACCGAAGCAACCCTGAACGGAATGTCTGAAAACGGAAGTACCACAAAATAGGCCATCTCCAGAGAGAATTTGCCAGACCTATACTGCTTGTAGAGAAAATAAGCGGCAATCAGAATCGCAAGCATCTCAATAGAAACAGGATGCAGGTGACGCGCACGAACAAAGTTGTATGGATTGTTAAACACGAGTATTAGAAACCAGCCTTCGCTTTATCACCATTGCGCGGTCGACCATTCCTAGCCAGGCATCACGAAGTTTTTCGTCGCTCAGTTGCTGCTGAAGCATCATTTGACCGGTTAATCCAATCTGCTCCCAGGTACCATCTAACAGCGACTGTTCGATCAACCTAACCAGTTCCGCAAAGCTGAAGCTATTGAGAGCACCTACATCCGCTATTTCATCAATGCCTGCCATCTGCTCATAAAGTGTGGCGACGCAATCACCACTTGAGATTGTATTTAAAATACGCGATTTTATCCCAGCGCCGCCGATGTCTGGGATAAGCGTAATGCGGCCGTATCGCATTTGGCCCTGCTCATCCTCTAGATATTGACCATAGTCCCAAGTGTTCGGTAATGCGTAACGAAATTTACTAAGTGCTTCCCCTTGACTTAGTTTGCCTACAATCAATAAGCGTCTGCGACTTAACGGGCTGTTCAAAGCCTCGCTTATAAACTTCAGTGTACCTTGAAGTAAGCCATCGCGCCGTAGATCAGACCACACAATCACGTCGTGTGTAAATCGATCTTGCGTAACGGCGCGTTCGACGGACTCATCTCTGTAGGGAACCACATGACATCGACACTGCGAATTAATGTCCTGCAAGTTCTTTCTATCCCGGTTGGTCACCAGATGAACCAGTAGCGCCTTATGATAGTAATTGCGTTCATAATACAGCGACATTCTATACTGCATCAGCTGTCTTATTTTGCGGATACCGGATGGCATTAATCTTAGGGAACTAAGCTCCATAGCTGAGATACAGTCATGTGGGCTGAACAGAGTATGGTTACCGCATTTATTAAGAAGCGGTGCAAGAGCTATGTCGTCCATTACCACCAAGCCGGTATCGCTGGTACCACCTAATTCGGTAATCTTCGCAAGTGCACTGTCTAGCGGTAGGCGTGTAGTGGTGAGCAACTGGTGCCGAAGAAGGGCATCTCCGACGTTGCTCTGCGCGTTTAATGGCAGTACTGTGACCCGGATACCTTGAGGGCACCATTCTTCTGTAAGCTGTTCCTGAACCGACTCTGCTGTCTCGGGTGCGGCAAAGGTCAATAAGTGTATAGGCAGATACGGCGAGCACAGTGTCAATGCCGTCCGTGTTTTTAGTTTTCCACCTGAAAACGGAGCGAGCGGCGGGTGTGCGGCGACCCACACCAAACCTAAGGGCAAGCTTTTCAAAGACTGCCGCCATCAAACAGACTATGAACTGGCGGTTGAATCTGTTTACCCAGAAACTTTGCAAGAGCCTTTAGTCTTAATAGCCTTGAGGTTTCAAAAAACAGCGGTATGCGACCAGAGCAGAGATGAATCGCTTGTTTCAAATAGATGGTGCTTATATGATTATCGCCGCTGCTAGCAAAATGCCGTGCGTACCAGTAGGCGTGGGCACCCATTTGTCGTCGTAATTTAGGAAGATACGAGACCGGAACATAGCGTCTCCATCGCTCAAGAAGATCAACCCATTCGTCAACATAGGTACCACTTTGCATAACCTTACTGCCTGCCTGACCTTCGTGCCGTAGTACCTGACATCCGATATCCGACGAAATCGCAACGTGACCCTTCTCCGCAAGTTGCAGCCAGAAATCGACGTCGCCTACAAGTTTATAGTGACTGTCAAACCCTCGCAGACCTTCCGCAAGTTTCTTCCTGAATAAAATACCCGACGGATAATTAAATGCATTATGACCGTATTGCGCCAACACCCATAACGCCCCGTAGATCATATCGCTACCTTTATATAATCCAGGAACCATGTCGTCGCCCAAAAATCCCGTGGCTTTTCCATTTGAGTCAATGAATTCGCCCCGGGTACTGAGCATCGATACGGCAGTATGACTCTCAAGCCAAGCAACCTCCTTAGCAAGGCAATCGGCTGCCAGACGATCATCGGTACACAAAATGCGCACATATTTGCCAGATGCAAGGGAGACACAACGGTTAAAGTTGCCAAACAGCCCAAGATTAACATTATTGCGTATTACGCGTAACCTTGAATCCGATATCTCCTGAACCGCTTCAAATGCACCATCTGTAGACCCATCATCAACGACAAGTACCTCAAGATCTGGTAGGGACTGGTTTAGCGCTGAATTTACCGCGAAAACAACAGCCTCCTTCCGGTTGTATACCGGTATTGCGACAGTACACAATGCACTCAAATAAATAATCTCCGACAAAATAGATTGCTCACATCTAACCGAAAAATAGACCACAGGGATGCAGCGCAATATACGGTGCGATCCGCGTAGCCGGTAGGCTCGATCACCTGCGCCGTCAACGTGCCAACCGCCCCTCGAGCGAGGATTTCAGTTTGACAAGCCTTCGCATTAGGAATGATGGACACAATAGGTATGGTACTATCCTCGAGTAGAAGAACGGATCCTTGTAATATATGGGAAACATCATATTAAATGCTTCAAAATAGTTCGGCTGCAACCGTCCCACCGAGCCCTGTGTTTTAAACATGTACAGCATATCTAGGAGAAATCCCCTAAGGTACTGCCGTCGTATTGCGGCGACGATCGATTTTGAGAATCCTGTTTGTTCAGCGGTGACCAACAGACTGTTGAAATGATTGACGAGAATTCGGAAAAAGTTGTATCCACCTGAATTAAACATTCGGCACCCCAGTAGAGGTTCTGCCACCACATACAATGAGTTCGACGCTTTCAGAACGTCCAGAAACATGTACGAATGAATAATATCTGTGCCAAGTCTATCATCGTAATTACAATCTGAAATGAGGCACCTTCGAAAAATGAGTACTGAAAGAAATGTGATCATGTACCCAATGTGTGCTAGTCCTTCGTCCTTTCCTTTGATAGTTCCAGACTTGACCTTGAAATGCTCTTGACCTGCGTCTTCTAGTTGATTGGTGAATCCGCGGATGTTAGGACAAAATGCACCTTCGTCGGGATGAAGTTTTATCAAATCTATGAGCAACGATAATGCTTTAGGAAAAAGGAGATCGTCGTCAGACATTATCCAAATGAATGTTCCACTCGCCATTTTAACTACTGTATAAATATTGCCATCCGGACCAAGATTTCGCTCTTGCCGGTGCAGTTTTATCTTGATATCCTTATTCTTCTCTAGAAACAATTTCAACTTTAATTGAGTATCATCACTAGAAGCATTATCGCTAACAGTAATCTCGATACTTTCCGTAAATGCGCCCCCACGGATCTGCGACGCGATTTCCGCAAGCGTCTCCATCAACAACTGCGAGCGATTATAAGTCGGTATACATAGGCTCAGGATTATGGGGTTGTCAGCCATTAGCCAAATCCTTACCAGCTCGCAAGGCCGGCAGGGCTATCACAGAATCTTCATGCCATTGTCGTCGGAGCTTAACAAACAATCGAAGTCCATAAAGCGTACTCATTGTATTTATCACCAGGTAACCCGTCATGATCCCCAACGACCCATATTTTCGTGCTACTAACAAGGTGCACGTAGTCACTGCAAGACCATTCACTATTGACAGCCAAATAAATGGCTCCTCTTTGTGGGCTCGCAAATAGATTGCTGCCGCGAACAGCGGCTGATTTATAAGCGTTGTCAAAATAAGCAGTAGTAGCGGCAGCGGCGGTAGCATGCGCGATGCCAGTGCCACGTGAAAAGCACCAAGGAGCATCGTTCCCGCAAAAACCATAGTACCGAGCAATGCAAGGGCTAACGTTGAATAGATCATACTGGGAAAGAAGATTTTATCCAGCTCCTTCCAATTGCGTACTGCAACGAGGCTTCCAAACGGCGCCGCCTTTGTAGAGACCCAGGCGAGAGCGATGGCCGAGATGGCGGACATTACGGTAAGACTGAGGCCCATACGTCCAGATGCAATGGAGCCACGTTCAGCGAACAAAATCGGTGTAAAAGTACTGAACACCAGATAACCACTACCCCAGCTCGCTGCAATTTTCCACTGAAGCGGCCAAACCTCTGCTCGCCAGCCAATAGTACCGCTGACATGCGATATTGGAGTTCGAAGGAGGTCAACTAGCATCACTCGATACTTTCTCCAGATCCATGCCATTCCATAAACCAGGCTCACGGTGTTGGTGATGGGAGCCGTGTATAGATGCCAGTGAGCTACCAGAGCTAACCAGAAAAGGATTGACCCAACCAATGAATAACGCAGTTGCAACCCCGCTATTTCGCGTACAAATCCGCAACCCTCTATAAGCGCCAGCATCGGAGTGATTGCCAGCCACCCGCCGGTCATAATCACAATCCAGCACCATGGTAGACGCCAGTTGATACCTAAATTGTGCGTACTGTGCATGACAAAGAAGGCATATCCTCCTGGCAGCAGCAGCAGCACAAGCAATACCGCACAAACCACGTACCATATTAGGCTGCTTCTTAATAGTGAGGCCAACCGTGATTTATGCACTGCATCGCCGCTAAGCGTGCCGTCTGCATTCACCATAAGGTGAGCACGTTCGTGGCTTGCAAATTGTAGGATTACGGAGGAAAGGCCTAACTCAAAGAACACCTGCAGGCCAACCACACTACTGAAAGTAAAGTAATAGCCCTGTTCAGCGCGCGATAGGAAATGGGCAAGCAGAAATATCGAAATCAGGCCGGAAAACGCAAACCAGCCTCGGCCAAGAAGGGTGTTTCTAACCGCAGGATCAATGCCGATACGATTCAATACCGATCTTACTCTGCTGAGCATTTTCATGGTGATAGCCGATTTTGTATGGTGCTTGCAATGGCCTGTGGTGACAAACCCTTCAAGTGACGAAGCTCTTCCTGACTTCCCGCTACACTTAGAGGCTCCCTGGTTAACCTTAATGGTATGAGGCGGGTGTTGTAACCTCCAAATGCAATCCGCTCGGCAACTACAGTGGCCAGTCCGCCTTCAGCGTGTTCCTCAACCGTTGCCACATAAGCAGAGGGTTTTCCATTGCTCAAAATCGCTTCGTCATTGAATGGATGCACGGTAGGCACCGAAACTACGCCCGCTGAAATACCGCTCGTTTGAAGGAAATCTGCAGCGGCCAGAGCGCTCACCAGCATTCCACCGGTACTAAGGATGGTTACGTCGGAACCGGTGCGAATAACAATCGGTTCACCAACGCGAAAAGCTGGACGGTCCTCGTGCACAGTGGATTCACCCGCCTTACCCAGGCGAATGTAACATGGCCCCGGCAGTGCTGCCGCGCTCTCCGTTACACATTCGGCTTCCCAGGGATCACCAGGCGCAAATACCGTCATGTTAGGCAGGACGCGGGTTACAGCCAGATCCTCCACGCCATGGTGTGTATAACCCTGTGTACCATAGGCCAAACCGCCGCCAACAGCTACAACTTTCACCGGCAGGTTATGGTAACAGACGTCATTGCGTATCTGCTCTAGACATCTCATTACAGGAAAATTGGCGATTGAGTAGGTAAAGACGATTTTTCCGCTATGTGCAAGGCCCGCAGCCATAGTCGTCATGTTCTGCTCAGCGACGCCTGCATTAAGGTACCTCTTAGGAAATCTGTCGCGAAAAACCTCGAGTACCGAATAACCCAGGTCCCCACAGATCAGCCATATGCGCTCATCTTCTTGTGCGAGCCTGCACAACGTCTCAATGAAGCGCGTCCTCATGAATTACATCCTAGTTCTTGAAGTGCCTGCTCTAACAGAGCCGCGTTGGGTGAGCGATAGTGCCAGGCTAGTTCATTTTCCATGAATGAAACGCCCTTCCCTTTAATCGTATGTGCAATCACGACTGAAGGCTTCCCACTGCTAAACGGGATGGCAGCCAATGTAGAATGAAGTGCTTCGTGTTCGTGGCCGTTTACCTCGCGCACTTCCCAGCCAAACGCCTCCCATTTTGCTTTTAATGGTTCCAATGGCAACACCTCATCAACGGTACCAAAACTCTGGATTTTATTGTAATCCACTATCGCAATTAGATTATCTAGTTTTAAGTGAGGGGCGAGGAGTATTGGCTCCCAGTTGGAGCCTTCGTCTAGTTCACCATCGCTTAGTATCACGAATACGCGGCCAGGGTGCCCATCCGCCTTCATTGCCAGCGCCATTCCTGACCCAAACGACAGTCCGTGCCCGAGCGAGCCGGTGGACACCTCAACACCGGGTACATGATGGCTAATATGCCCAGTTAGTCTTGAACCGAGCTGACAGTACGTCGCAAGCTCTTCCAGCTCGAAAAAGCCTGCCTCTGCCAGCGCGGCATAGAGAATGGCGGCACCATGTCCTTTGGATAGAACCAGCCTGTCCCGATCTGGCCACTCGGGTTCCGTGGGCTTCACGTTGAGGACACCGCCATAGAGAACGGCAAGTATGTCTGCCATGCTGAGACAGGTCCCGATATGCGATGCGTTAACTGCATGCACCATTCGCAGTGCATGAGCGCGCAATTGCACTGCCCTAGCGGCCGACGCCATAGCGTTGTTGATTGTCACGAAACCACTCCACCGTTTTAGTAAGTCCCTGTTCAAGAGAAATTGCAGGCTGCCAGCCAAGTGCCATTAACCGCGATATATCCGCCTGAAGATGCATCACCTGATCAGGACGATAGGGTACTTCGCCCCACCCCAGCGGCAATGTAGGATCTATAAGATCCCGAATATATTCAACTATAGAACGCAGTGATCGCGCTTCACCTGCGCCCAGGTTAAACAATCCCGATGCATGCGCATCATGAGCAACTGTTACGACTGCTTCTGCCGCATCTGCCTGGTACAGATAATCCCACATCTGCTCACCTGCCGTAAGAGACGGGCGTCTTCCTTGTAATAATTCTAAAATCAGGTAAGGGATCATCCACTCAGGATTATCCGCCGGGCCATATGAGGAAAAAAGACGCAGCCAGGCAAAACGCATCTGGTGAATTCCAGAAAACGTCTTGCAAACAGTATACGCTGCCAGCTTGGCAGCGCCGTATAGCGTAGTGGGTTCTGCAGGGATGCCTTCGGTTATAACGTCTTGAACGGCACCATACTCCGCCTGCGATCCTAACCCTACAAATGTCCTCACGCCGGCTTCCTCAGCCTGAGAAAGCAGTGCAAGCGTTCCAGGAATATTTATGTACGCCTGCTCGCAGTCATTTCGGTGTTTTCCTAGCACCCCGCTCCAGGCTAGATGAACCACTGTTTCTGCTCGAAATTCACGCAAACCGTCACGATAACTTGCAGGATGTTCAAGCTGCCCTTTTACCACATGAACCTGACCCAAAACATCATGAATTCTCCAGGTGTCAGAACCGTCTCGTGCAAGAATCGCCACTTCGTCACCCCGTTTAACGAGGTTGCGCACAACGTGCGACCCAACAGCACCGGTTCCACCGGTGACCAATATTCGCAACGTAAACTCCTAAAAGGCCGTTATGAATTTACAACCGTGCGTAGCCGTTCTAACGCCTGCAATATTCTACGGGAGGCAGCCGGACGGCCCGGGACATCCGTGACGCCAAATCTATACCGATGAGCTGTTTTGGCAAGAGAAACACGCAGAAAGTATAACCAGAATTTTACATCAAAATTGGTTCCTGCTGACCGCACAGAGGTATACCCGTCTAGAAATTCCGGGTGTATTGTTTCGCGATAAAACGTGGCCCACGCAGCAATGTCATACACAGGGTCACCAGCGAGGGCATCTTCCCAGTCTATCACTGCTGTAATTCGTTTTCCATCCGTAAACAGATTGCTCCCACTGTAATCACCGTGCAGTAGACTAATTTCCACCTCATTATAAAGTGGCGACATCTCGCTGAAGAGATGTTCAATTTCCCTTGCTTCGTCTACCGTGATAGCAGAGGCTGCTTTACAGTAGTTCAGGTGCTCTAGCAGGTTGAGCTCGATAAACTCACGCCAACTGTCATGCACCCCCCTAGGTGCAGTGCACTCGTCGTCCGTAAGCCCGGCCACATCTAGTGGTCCAGAACGAGCGGCCCGTACAGAATGAATCGCGGCCAGAGTCCGTCCCATTTCAAACGCTACCCCCTCAGGCAGCTCTTGAGTAGCACTGTTTTCTAATTCTTTTACCGTAACCGCGTTATTCGCCGTAAAGACTTCGAAAGGGAATGGAGCAGCAGTCAGAGTGATATCCACCCAGCACGGTATAGAAACAGGAAATTTCGCATGGCGCGCAAGACTCGCCACCCAGCAGTCAAGAATGAAATCTGGCGTGCCGTCTACCTCGCTCAGCAGAGAGGTGCGCATGATATACCGGTTGTTAAGCTCGTCCTCAACGCCGAACAGACAATGAAAGGTACCCAGCCCTGTTAAGGGATTTACAGTTACCTCTTTGCCAACATAGCTAGACATCAGTTTCTTCACAACAGGTACGTGTCTAAATGCCAGATCTTCACGGTGCTGCTTTAGAACCTGAAGATAACCTGGGGGAACTGTAATGTCTGCTTTAAGAAGGTGGACGGCTCTGCGATGAGCCGCCCACCCGTTAGATCTAGCTAGGACCGCGGGAGCTCCCGCAGCCATTTTAGAGATCAGAGTAGCCAAACTGCTTAATCATAACTGAGGCAAGAGACTTCACTTCCGCCTTTTCGGCAGCTGAAAGCTCGTTCATGGTGGCTATATTTGCCTCTGTTGTGGGCGTGCGGACGGTCCCCCACGGATAAACTTCCTCTAGCTTCACACCGTTCCAGGATGGGTACAGGAGTGTATCCGAGTAGGAGAGTCCCAGCTTGGTCGCTAGTTCACCCAGGGTCTTTTTGGGATCCGCCACCATGTCTTCGAAGCGCATGATGTGGAACCGATCAGGATAACGCTCCGCGAAGGTAAGTGCCATATGCTGCATGATTGACCAGGTCCAGGTGTACCGCGAGAGCGACAGCGGGAACGGGCGCTTCTTGGTATCGGCATACCCACTGTATGGATTCCGAACCACGTGGAGTACCTGTCCCTCGGGGAGATCACCCAAGATTTTTTCCGTGTCAATTCCCTGAACAGGATTATATCCCAGGTAAGTTGTTTCCTTACCTGTGCGCTGCACATTCTTCCATGTATCAAATGTCGCCTGAAAGAACGCCATCACCAGGTTTCCGCGTGTCCTTGGCTTGCTTGAGGCGATTTCCACAAATCGCTTTTTTCTATCGGCCTCGTTGATCTGCAAATCGGCATGGGCAAACTTGCTGCGCGATGGCGTGCGCAGCATAACCTTCATCTCTTCATCGAAGAAGAGCTCGTAGTCATTCTCCAGGCTACCCTCAAGTGGAAATTCTGGCCACCGGTACTTAAATGGTACAAAGCTAGTGAGATAATCGGATACAAGACTGGTTCCAACCTGCGACTCGAACGGATATACAAACAGTTCGGGGTGACCATCTAGCATGCGGTGCGTAGTGTTACCACCATTCTCATACATGGCCGATATCATGATTAACCTGGAAGGATGCGTTGTCAAGCGTTTTCTCCTTATAATTGCCCATTTGTGAGGAAGTTGCGATACCAGTCCACAGTTGAAGCAAGGCCCTGGTCGAGATCAAACAACGGGCTCCAATTCAACATCCGACGAGCTTTTTCCGCACTAAGGTACTGGTGTCTAATCTCATTAGTGGCTTCACCTCGCACATCAGGCTCAAGCTTGCTGCCCATAAGCGAGGTGATAAGACCAACTAACTGAAGAACCGTCATTTGAATTTCATTCGAGAAGTTGAATGCCTCACCGCGCAACTGGGGATTTTCAGCAAGCTTCTCGGTTAGATGCATATAAGCGGCCGCACCATCTTCTACGTAGAAATAATCGCGCACGAAATGTCCGTCAGACCTGATGACGGGCCTCTCATCACGAATAATTGACCTGATTGTGCCTGGAACGATGCGATTCCAGTTAAGGTCTCCACCCCCGTAGAAATTACCACAACGGGTAACGACTACCGGCAGACCGTAGGTGTGCGCGTAGGTATGGCAAATGAGGTCTGCGCACGACTTGCTAACATCGTATGGATGCCTACCCTGCAGAGGAGTATCCTCGCTATACGGAAGTACCTCCTGATCGCCGTACGCCTTGTCGCTTGAAGCAACCACGACGTGCTTTACGCGAGGGCTACGACGGCATGCCTCAAGGAGGTTCCAGGTTCCCCGAATGTTAGACTCAAAAGTAGATACCGGATTTCGGTTAGCGATGCCAACAATCGTCTGGGCAGCGAGGTGAATTACCGTATCAACCTCGTATTCTCCCAATGCGCGTTCAAGAAGATCCAGATTAGCAAGATCCCCGCTCACTGATCGCACCCGGTTTATATCACCGCACCTATATAGCTCACACTGTGGCACTCTATCCCGCAGAAGGCACACAACGTCGGCGTTCGAAGCCAGCAGCCGTTTTACAAGCCAGCCTCCCACTAGGCCCGTCGCGCCTGTTACCAGCACCGAGCGATCCTGCCAGAAATTGGTCATTCCCACACCTTCCATGCAGCATCACCGGCCTGCCACAAACTTTCCAGGTATCTCTTGTCACGAATGGTATCCATGCATTGCCAGAAGCCGCTATGCCGGTACGCTGCCAGCTGCCTGTCGCGAGCAAGGGCTTCGAGCACGTCCTTTTCCATCACGCAGTCATCGCCACCAAAATACCGAAGCACCTCGGGCTCCATAATCATGAACCCACCGTTAATCCAGCCCTCGCCCACTACCGGCTTTTCAGTGAACTCGGAAACGAGGTCGCCATCAAACGTGAGGCCGCCAAAGCGCGACGGTGGCTTTACAGCGGAAATCGTCACCAACTTACCGTGCGATTTATGGAACTGCTCGAGCTCGTGTAAATCAACGTTGCTGACTCCGTCACCGTACGTTACCATAAACGGCTCATCTTGCAGGAATGAACGCATGCGCACGAGTCTGCCGCCGGTCATCGTATTCTGCCCGGTGTCTACCAGATGCACCCGCCATGATTCCATGTCCCGCTCATGGCGCACTACGCCACCATGGGGCATCTCTACCGTCATATTTCCCTGTAATGTGTAGTAGTCCACAAAAAACCGCTTAATGACTTCCCCGCGATAGCCGAGGGCTATTAAAAATTCGTTGTGGCCAAAATGACCGTACTGCTTCATGATGTGCCACAGTATAGGTCGCTCTCCAATCTCTACCATCGGTTTGGGCCGGATTTCAGTCTCTTCTGCGAGACGAGTGCCCATCCCTCCTGCTAAAATAGCAACCTTCATTACGCTCTCCTACAGAGTTCCCGTCAATTATACCCGGTAATTTTAACGAATCTACAACCTGCAATTCCGTGTTACCACAACGTCGCAAGTTGGTCAGAGTCGAGCAACGGTTGGAACTTCACGGAAAACGCTTTCGTTATATCTCTGCGTGTTCCACACACTTCTATAAAAGGAAACCACCAGCATGTCTCCCGATTCAACCGCCCTTGTCTGGTTCCGTGGCGGCTTGCGCCTCCGTGACAACAGTTGCTTGTATGAAGCGCTAAATGCGAACAACAGGGTGTATTGCTGCTTCATGCTTGATGATTTTTATATGCGTGGAGGCGACATTGGTGCAGCCCGGGCTGCTTTCCTCCTCAATACCCTCCGTGTTCTCGCACAGGATCTGGCCTCACAGGGCGGTGGCCTCATTCTGCGGTACACTCAAAATCCCCCAGAGGAGTGCGCGCGCCTCGCTCAAATCCTAGGAGCCGGTAGGGTCTATGCGAATCGTGATTATATGCCCTACCCCATTGCCCGTGACATTAGAACTCAGGAGCTTCTTGCCCAACAACGACAGGAGTTTATCCTTTGTGATGACCAGCTAGCGGTGCGCCCGGAACTTGTAAAAACCGATGTTGGCACTCCCTATACCGTCTTCACTCCGTTTAAGCGCCGCTGGGAAACCCAGCTACTGCAGGTAGATTTGAAAGACGTCCAGCCACTACTACAGCGACTTGCACCTCCGCCACCCAACCTCTCTCAGCCTATACCTGACCTAGCGGAGTTCGGGCTAGTCCTAAACCAGGATATTGAATCCGCAGGCGAACATGCCGCACAAAGACGGTTATCCGAGTTTTTGAAAACCGGGCTTGCACGCTACGATCAACACCGTGACGTTGCGGCTATGCCAACCAGTACGTCCAGGTTGTCTCCTCACCTAAAGTGGGGCACAATCTCGATTAGAGAGTGTATCAGAACAGCACTTTCTAACGACGGACCGGGTGCCAGGAAATGGATAGACGAACTCGCATGGCGTGAATTCTACTACCATGTAGGCTACCACTTTCCACATGTGTATGAAGGCCCAATGCTCAAGGAATATTCAGACTTCCCGTGGCTCAATAATCCCGACCATCTTGAGCTCTGGAAACAGGGTCGAACAGGGTATCCGTTCGTTGACGCCGGCATGCGGCAGTTGAACACAACAGGGTGGATGCACAACCGGCTCCGTCAGGTGACCGCCTCCTATTTGTGCAAGGATCTCTGTTTAGATTGGCGTTTGGGTGAACAGTATTTTATGCAGATGCTAACAGACGGTGACTGGCCATCCAACAATGGCGGCTGGCAATGGGTTGCAGGTTGTGGTACCGATCCTCGCCGAGCCACACGGATATTCAATCCCACTTTACAGCAGCAGCGTTACGATCCGGATTTCGAGTACATAAAGACCTGGGTTCCAGAATGGGGAACAGCTAGCTACCCCGCCACACCCATAGTCGAACATAGTGATGGGCGTCGCCGTTACCTACAGTTATTCAACGAAACAGCAGGCGCTCGCCTCAATGCCCGTACCTCCAGCGGTACGATACGGCCCACGCAGCAGCCAAGTCTGTTCTAGAGTGAACACTACCAACAAAGAAAGAGTGGGCCGGCCTCAAAAAAGACCGCTGCCCACTCATTGCCCCTGATCAATCTGTTACCAGCCTAGAGGTAGGTGTACCCATTGACGGGTAACATAGTCACCCAAAGTCAGGAACAGCAGAATTAACCAGACGAACCCAATCGAAGCCCAGAACCAGGTAAGTCGTGAGTTGTGGCGTACCCCCATAAAGATCAGTACCACCAATGCGGTCTTCACTGCCGAGATTCCTAACGCAACTACAATGTTGAACGCGCCGAGATCAACACGCGACACGGCAAACGTGAGGACCAGCAGAACCAGTAGGGCCACATATGTTGCAGCATATGTGCCTATTGATGTTACGTGGTGATGCCCACCCGCAGCCTCGTGGTTATTATGATTTGGTTCTTCCATCACTGCTTTCCTATGAGATAGACGAGTGGATATAGGAATATCCAGACGATGTCGACGAAATGCCAATAGAGACCTGCGAGTTCAACAGGCATGTAATCGTCTACAACCGGATGTTTGAAATAAATAAGCAGCCACAGTGTAGATAAAGTACAGATGCCGATGATGACGTGGAAGGCGTGTAACCCCGTCATCACAAAGTAGAGGCTAAAAAACAGCTCGCGCTTGTGCAACTCTAGTTGTTGAGGCTGGTAACTGGCAGGGAACTCGTTCACACCAACCTTCGGAGCACCCAGTGCAACTTGCGAGTTTGCAGCAAGATCACCCTGTGCCGGCGCCGATGAGACCGTTTGCGACCACTGGAAGTTAGGGCCGGGAAAATGGTGTTCTCGAAACTCGGCAGAATACTCCACGTACTTCACGCCTAGAAAGCCAAATGCGCACAGAATGGTAAACCCAAGAAACACGAGCGTCAGCGCTCGCTGCCCCAGCATCTTACTACGAACCGCCATTGCAGCAGTAAAACTCGACGTGAGCAGAATAAACGTGTTGGTAAGGCCCAGCCATACATTGAGAGCGTTATGGGCCTGTTCAAAGGCGTCGGGATAGACACTCCGATATACCGTAAGCGCCACAAACAGTGCACCGAAGAACATAATCTCCGTAACCAGAAATGTCCACATTCCAACAATGTACGAATCATTCTGCTGGTCGATTTGCTCGAACTGGTGGGACAACCGCTGCGGAGCGACCGCAGGATGTTGGAGTTCCAGGCTCATTTACGCTCCTCACTGGAGTTTGGTGATGCCGGCGATTCCACACTAACTTGTTTATCAGTTGTGGATAGGTAGGGAATTGGAGCCTCTACGTGGGAGTAATCGCCAGCTAGTTCAGCCGCATAGATTGCCTCGTATGCATATGCATCCTCGGTAACGATCGGTACAGTATCGAAGTTGTGCGACGGTGGCGGGGATTGAATGGTCCACTCAAGTCCCTTTGCGCCCCACGGATTATTGGGAGCGAATGCTCCGTATTTCAACGACCACAGGAAGTATATGCCAGGAATGACCATGCCTACCGCAAGGACGCTTGAACCCGCCGATGAGAGAATGTTCCACATCTGGAACTCTGGCGGATAGAAGTGATATCGCCGTGGCATTCCGTCAAAGCCTAATATAAACTGAGGGAAGAAGGTCAGGTTGAAGCCGATAAACATAATGAAGGCCGAGAGCATCGCCCAGCCCTCTGGATACATACGACCTGTTATCTTCGGCCACCAGAAGTGCAATCCAGCCATATAGCCAAAGATAGCTCCGCCTACCATAACGTAGTGGAAGTGCGCGACGACGAAGTATGTCATGTTAAGATGCACGTCCACGGCAAGCGATGCAAGAAACAGTCCGGTAAGTCCACCAATGGTAAACAGCAGGATAAAGCCTATGGCAAAGATTAGGGGAGATGTAAGCCACACGTTCCCTTTATACAACGTGGCGGACCAGTTGAACACCTTGATGGCAGAGGGAACTGCAATCAGGAAGGTAATCAGTGAGAACACCATACCGCTATACATCGATTCGCCTGTCACAAACATATGGTGGCCCCATACGAGGAAGCCTAGAAGGGCGATTGCCATGCTTGAGAAGGCGACAAATTCGTAACCGAAGATGCGCTTTCGAGCAAAGCAGGCGATCACTTCACTGATGATACCCATGGATGGCAGGATCATGATGTAGACTGCGGGATGCGAGTAGAACCAGAAGAGGTGCTCAAATAGGATTGGGTCACCACCACAGGCGGGATTAAACACGCATACGCCAAACACCCGTTCCAGAACGACCATCAACAGAGTAATTGCAACCACCGGGGTGCCCAATACAATGATGATGCTGGTGGCATACATAGCCCACACAAATAACGGAAGGCGGAACCAGGTTAACCCGGGTGCGCGCATCTTGTGAACGGTGACAAGGAAATTAATCCCCGTGGCTATTGATGAGAACCCAGCAATAAATACACCCACAATAACTGCTACGACATTGGTGTTAGAGTACACGGAGCTGTAAGGCTCGTAGAACGTCCAGCCAGTATCGATGCCGCCGAACATAATCGCACCCATTACCAACACCGCGCCGAACATGTATAGGTACCAGCTAAGGAGATTTAACCTTGGAAATGCCAAATCTCTCGCGCCTATCATGATCGGTAACAAAAAGTTACCTAACGTCGCGGGAATGGATGGCACCAGGAAAAAGAACACCATGATGATGCCATGGGCAGAGAACAGTTTGTTATATGTCTCGGACGAGAAGAAGGTATCGTGCGGGCGCACTAGAGCAATGCGGATACCAGCAGCAGCTACGCCTCCGAACAGAAACATCACTGAAATTGAGATCATGTAGAGAACAGCGATTCTCTTGTGATCGGCGGTAAGCAGCCACGAAGATACCGTGTGCTTAATATTCAAATAATTCTCGCGGGCCCGGGTGCGCCCGCCAGTTCCAATGGCACCCGGATTTAGCGGTATGCTGCTCATCTACTCTGGCCTTTCGTAGCTTGTGACGCATTGTGACTGGAAGTACGAACAGTGGCGCTTTTGGCTGTGACTTTCTGCGCCGCCGCGGTATCAACCTGTTGTACATTCCCTAAAGATTTAATATAAGAGATTAGATCCAGAAGGTTCTCCTCCGAAATCTGGCCATCACCAGATCCTACAGGAAATCCGCTCATTACGCCCGGCCATCCAGCGATACGCTGCGCCTGTGGATTAATAATCGCAGTTCTCAGGAAGTTGTCATCAACGGTGAGAGTCTGCCCATTGGCCAGCCGTACAGTGGAACCGTAGATGCCATTCATTGTAGGTCCATGAACATTGTCTTGATCGCCGTGGCATTGTACGCACCCATATTTTTCAAACAGGTCGTGGCCAATCTCAACCGTTGTCTCTGTTTTGGCTAAATGTTCAGACCCACCATTAGCCTTCCACTGCGCATAATCCTGAGGGGACATTACGTAGACATAGCCTGTCATCTCGGAGTGATTGGTACCACAGTACTCACTACAGAAGAGATAGTACTTGCCCACCTTATTCGGCCGGAACCACACTGTGTTATATCGCCCAGGCAAACAGTCACGTTTTAGACGCAGAGCAGGAACATAAAACCCATGGATTACGTCCTGTGAGATCATCGTTACTTTTACAGGCTTACCCACCTCAAGGTGCAGTTCGTTGTTCTCCCGAATACCGCTATTGGCATGCTGGAAATGCCACATCCAACGCTTACCGATGAGAAAGATCTCCGATGCGTTGGCGGGGGGATCACCGTAAATTCTGGAGTAGGGAATTGCAGACCAACCATAAATCCACAATCCAAGCAACATGGGTATGATCGACCACGTCAACTCCATGTACAAATTACCGGTAGAAGGGTTTTTCCTGCTCACCCTGCTGCCGCGGCGGTACCGCACGGAAAACACAAGAAGCATCAGCGTGACAATGCCGGTAAATATTACCGTAAGCGTCACTAGCGTAAAGTATATGTCGTCTATACTCACGGCATAGTTGCTGGCCGTTTGCGGCATTATAGGAAAATTCATAGATACAATGCTCCCAGATTAGACGGCATGGGGTGTACCGCTGTTGTTATCAATGATCGAACGACCACGCCGAAAGCGGCGCTCCAGAAATAGCAGCGTCCCCACTGCAAGAACGATTATTACCACAGTGGCGGAACACGCTATCCATAAAAGGCGGTAAAGCACCAAACCATAGTGGCCGGTGGCAGGGTTCCATGTACAACAATACGAGAGTATCTGTTGAACAACGGTACCTGTCTGGTTGTCTCCCGCCTTCGTAAGCGCTATCTGCAGGTCCTTGGGGTTGTAGTCAGTCCCATAAAAATAGCGATATATTCGCCCCGTAGGCGTCAACAGTATGATACCTGTTGGGTGGTTGAATGCCTGGTTCTTTAGATCCTGAACCCAGTGGTACCCCACAGCACCACCCAGGGCCACGATGTTGGTTTCGTTTCCAGTAAAGAAATGCCACGCCGCCGCCACATCAGGCGTCTTTGTTTGCTCAGTGTAGTAGGTCTTTAACTGCGTAGCAAGAGCCGGTGTTTCGCTTGGATTAATTGAAACTGTAAGTATTTGATAGTCTTTACCGGGCTTCAAATGCATCGAGTCTATATCATTCACCAATGCATGCATTTCGAGTGTGCATCCGGCTTTACACTTATAGAACGGCATCAGCAGGATGCTAGGTACCTTGCCGTTAACGTAGTGAGACAACGGAACAGTCGTACCATTCGCCCTGGTAAACGTGAGATTTAGCGGAACTGTGTGATTGACTAGTTGTGTAAACCCAATGTGGGATGGGATCTCTGCTGCAGAAAGCTTGTTAAAGGAGATCTGCGCCTCACACACCTTGGATGCAGTCCAGAATACCAAACCTGCACCAACAAGTGCTATAGCCGTTATAGATTTTGACCGTACAATTCCCATTACTCTCCACAACCTTTCACCATGTAACACCATGGCTCATCAATGCGCCAATCGCCACAGATCAAACTGTAACGGTTGGTGGCTTTTTGCGGCCGTTCACTTCCTTCAATAGCGAAAGGCCTATAAATAGTGCCACCAAAACTGCCGTTAAACACCCACTGAACACAATGAGCTGCTGAAGCCTGCGTCCAATCGCCCCAGTGGCGCTCTTGTAGCCAAAACAGTAAGTAATCTGCTGTTCAGTAGGGATACCCATCTTCCCCTCAGCAGCTTCCTTCAGCGATGACTGTACGTAGCTTGGCATAAACTGCGTACCGTAAATATAACGGTAGATCCGGCCCCCACTGGTTGTAATAATAATTCCAGTAGGGTTATTAAAATGATTTTTTGATGCATCTTGAACGTAGTGTACGCCCAGGTTGCCCGCGAGCTGAACAATGTTCCTCTCGTTCCCGACCAACGCATGCCAACCGGTAACCGGTGTAGCACCAACAAGGCCGTTCCACGCCGCAGCGGCCGCTGCACTGGCGTCACTGGGTCCATCGTTGGGTGAGAGACTCACCGTCACCACCTGATAATCTTTACCAAGCCTCAAGCCCATACTTTTGGTCGCCGCAGCGAGGCCATGCATCTCTGCGGCACAATCCAGTTTGCATTTGTAGGAGGGCATCATGAAAATAATGGGGACACCCTTCGCAAAGTAACGCTGCAAGGTAACAGGTTTACCAGAGCTATTCGTGAATTGGAGATCACCAGGCACAATTTTGTTGAGTCGAACATCAAAATGTGCGTCTACTGCGGGGGTCATATATGCCCCTGCATTAAGATTTATTTGCGCATGGGCTTCCCGTCCACTGACAGTAACTGCCATACCGAGGCCCATTATGATTCCAATTTTAGCTATAACCTTGCGCTCAACCATGACATTCCTACCTCTTGACGGAATTCGGCGCCGCCATGCTGCTGGTAGCAGCTGAGCCCGACGGGATTGCTGCACTTGCAGGGCTCGACTCAATCAGGCTGCTAATTCCACCACTGGCAACTGGCGCCTGACCGGACATGTACGAAGGCTCATTTGGGCCATCTTTATCAGGTACACCAGGATCCGTGCGTGTTGGAAGTCCCTGCTGCGCTACTAACACCATAGCACGTGAGATCGGAATGTGCAGATGGTGATTAGGCCCCACCCAGTAGGTATGCGTTTCAGTATATTCCTGTGCACGAAATTGCCGAATATCCATCTGCGGGTTCGCCTGAACCACCGGAGACGAGGGCAAGGGTCGTTCAATCTGCCGTGGCAGCATCGCCTCTTTATGATAAGGCGAAACACCCTGGTCGAAATACCATACTGCGTAACCAGCGGCTGATGCAATCAAAATGAAGACTGCTATCATAAATACAATGGGCATGAGTTTGATAGGGTCTAGATCACGCGTTTCGTAGCCCTTACTAGGATCTAAATTCGGATCAGGACCATTGTGGCTAGTGTGCATGCTCTAAAACCTCCAGCAACTGCGGATCAGGACTGCCGACAAGCGTGCCTTGACGAAGATAACGAACGAAGAGTACGAGCCAAATTCCGCCAATGAACAACCATGCACCCACATAGGATACGAACCCATGAAACTGCACTGCGAGTCCCGAGTCCGGACCATGCCAGCTATGGAACATTGGAACTACATTCCAGGCTTCCTCAACAATTCGCGTCACGAATATCAATATCGCCGCATTACGTATCATATTTGGCCGCCGCTTAAGACGCGACGAGAGTAGCAGCAAGAATGGCAGAAAGAACTGGCAGATAACTATTATGCTTGTCACCCAGGCGAACATACCTGCGTTGCGCTGAATGTAATAAGTAACCTCTTCGGGTAGGTTGCCGGACCAATATATTAGATACTGCGAAATTGAGAAGTACGCCCAAACCATGGTCATCATTAGCAGAAGGTTACCCCAGTCACGTGTCATCTGACGGGTAACCAACCCCTTAAACGGTTCTTCGTTCTCTATCGCCATCTGCGACGCGAGGATCACACCAAATGTCATGGCCGCTAAGCCTGCGCCTATAAGGAACAGGAAACCATACATGGTCGAGTACCAATGTGGATCCAACGACATGATCCAGTCAGTAACGCCGAGGGTAATCAGCAGCACCATGATTAAAAACCCTGGCGCTGCGATGGATGCACGAAGTCCCCCCGCCTTCAACCGAGTAGAAATGTCCGGGTGCTCATCCTGTACCTTACCCACCTTCGTCAACATCCGAATAAGGACGAGGAAGATCGTGAACATCAGGTAAGTACGGAGCGTCATGAAGGGAGTATTAAACCAGTGCGACCTATAAGCCACAATCGGATCGTGTGCAACCACATAAGGATGTGCCCAGGGGAACAGGTGGTTGGTTGCAGCCGCTACCACTATAGGAATAAACAGTACTGCAAGCACAACGTAGTTCCATGCCCCGGCCTCAAAGAATCGCCGCAGTGGCTGCACCCATTGTGCGCGTACCATGGCTCCAAGCATCATCAGGCCAAAACAGCCGGTACTCAGGCTCATCCAGAATACCCAGCCATTAATCCAAGCATGATAAAACTGCGAAACACCACCTCCGATACCCACGAACAGCAATACCAGTCCTAGCACTACAAATACAGGTCCAATAACGCCGATTCTCGACAACAATTTAGGGAAACCTGAGTTGCTAGCCATTCGTTGAACCCCCCTGCGTTGTAGTGCTCATACCGGATGGCGGAGCGGTCGTTGATACGGGCTGTGCCGCACTGCCTGCCTGCATTTGCTGCTGCAGCGTACTTGTGCCCGGATAATTAGCAGGAATGTCAGCCAACTTCGCGTCGGCGCTTCTCTGCAAAACACGTATGTAGGCAGCAATTCGCCACCGATCATCCGGCGTAATTCTCGACGCGTAGGAGTACATAACTCCATACCCGTTGGTCATAACATCGTAGAAGTGGCCAATTGGCATATCACGTAGTCGTTTGGTGAGGTAAGAGGCGGGCTGACGCCGCAGGGCAAATCCTCTCTCCGCAATCATTCCCTTACCATTACCCAAGGCACCATGGCAGGGACTACAGAATATGTCATAACGCTGCTGGCCACGTTGAAGATCCGCCATCGTGATCTTAATGGGAAATTTTGTCACCAACCGGCCTGGAATAAGTTTTCCGTTCACAATCCTCGTACCGGTAAATCCTGTGTAGCGTCCTTCATCGGTCCAAAAATGTGCCTGGTCCACTGTATGCGGTACCGGCATACGGTCTGCAGATCCGTTTCCGAAGAACGAGGACGGATCAAATGGCCTTACTTTTGGCTGGTTCCACATATCCTGATGGCAACCAGATAGCAGAGCCAATCCTATTAACGACGCTCCCGCTAGGGTCACGCGCAATGTGAACTTGTTAGGCTGCATGTAACTCACTTCTCCACCTCGGACACGAGCTGCGCACCCAAATTCTCCAGGAATTGCGCCGTCTCCTCAGAGTCATATTTGGCGTCGCGGGCTTCAATACACAGAAAGAACAGGTCCGAACTAGCCCGCTCAAAACGTGGTGTATTGAAGATAGAATGGTGATAACGCGGCAGCCCATTGAGAACCAGCATCGCTAAGCCAGCCGTCCAGGCGGAGAACAGAATAGTTAACTCATAGGCAACCGGAATGAAGTTTGGCCAGCTGAACGTCGGCTTTCCACCAATATTAAACGGATAGTTAATCACTGCAGTCCAGCTCTCCAGACCGAACCCGGTTGCACAGCCGATCACGCCCATGATGAATACCACCCATGGAAGGCGGGGATCATCATGTTCGAGTACTTCGGCCATACCGTGGACGGGAAATGGCGAATAGGCTTCCACGCGTCTGTATCCTGCCTCGCGCGCAGCCTCGGCACCCCGAAGCAGGGCTTCGGCGGTGTCGAATTCGGCAACCAGTCCGTAAATTCTACTCATAATCGTTCTTCACCTTTAAGAATGGTTAACGTAAGCCTATTCCGCCGGTTGAGCTGGGAGGCTGACAGGTGTACCCGCAGAATGATCCTCTGCGGAGGAATGAACATGCCCGTGCGTTTTGTGAACCAATTCGCGCATCTCAAAGATGTTGATCATGGGCATCACACGAACAAACATAAAGAACAGGAAGATAAATTGCCCGATTGTACCAGCGTACATCAGAATGTCCCAAATCGTCGGCGAGAAGTAACCCCAGCTTGAAGGAAGGAAGTCACGGGTTAGGCTGACTACAACAATGACGTACCGTTCTAGCCACATTCCAATACTGATGACGACAGAGATGAAAAATAGCATCCCGTTATGGTACCGAACTTTTGGTATCCACAACAACTGCGGAATAACGCCGTTACACAAAATAAGGAACCAATAAGCCGTCCCATACGGACCAAATTGCCGAAGCTCCATCATCCTGATTTCAATGTGATTGCCACTCAAATAACTGAAGAAGCACTCAGACATGTAGCCGTATAGAACTACCAGGCCGGAGGTGAGCATAAGCTTGGCGCACCAGTCCATGTGTTTTGGCGTAATGTAATCTTCCAGGTGATACCACTTACGAAGTGGTACTGCCAGGATGATCACCATTGCAAAACCTGCGTAGAGAGCACCCGCAACGAAGTACGGAGGTGAAATTGCCGTATGCCAACCGGGAACAATACCAATCGAGAAGTCGAAACTGATGATGGAGTGCACCGAGAGCACGAGCGGCGTTGAAATACCTGCAAGAATTAAAGACGCAGTTTCGTACCGCTGCCAGTGTTCGGCAGCTCCCCGCCAACCTAGTGAAAGTATTCCGTAGGTTTTCTTAACCACTACATTCTCGGCACGATCACGCAACGTTGCAAAGTCTGGGATAAGCCCAATTAACCAGAATAGGATTGACACGGAGGCGTACGTGGACACAGCAAACACGTCCCAAAGGAGCGGACTCCGCCAACCGGGCCACATTCCCAGTATATTCGGATAGGGAAACAGCCAATAGGCACACCAGGGTCTACCGGTGTGGAATACCGGGTAGATACCGGCGCACAGTACCGCAAAGATCGTCATAGCTTCTGCAAATCGGTTGATGGAGTTACGCCAGTTTTGGCGCATCAGCAGAAGGAATGCCGAAATTAGCGTTCCGGCATGTCCAATACCGATCCACCAGACGAAATTGATGATTGCCCATCCCCAGCCTACCGGTTCATCAATTCCCCAGATACCAACGCCGTACAGCAGAAGCTTCGTAAGTGCGATACCCAACAGATTGTAGAGCACGAAGCCAATACCTAGCATAATCCACCAGGGCAGTTTATGTTTATCCTGCCGAAGAACAATAGACGCTAGGCGCTCTGAAACTGTTTCAAAAGTCTGTTCGCCTTCCATAAGGCCAGCAACAGCCGGGTCTACCGGTCCGTTACTTGACGAAGAATGGAGGGTATTATCCATTTTGCTGCTCCGTGCCGCCACTAATAGACGGATTGGGGTTAGTGACCCGTGCTAGATATGTAAGTCGCGGCCGAGTATTAAGTTCCGCAAGAAGTCCGTAATTCTGTGGCTGCGCTTTCAACTGGGATACCTTTGAATTAGGATCGTTGATATTACCGAAGACAATGGCATCAGCGGGACACACCTGCTGGCAGGCGGTAACAATTTCGCCATCAGCTATCGGCCTATTTTCGATTTTAGCGGTTTGCCGCGCCTTGTTGATTCGCTGGATGCAAAACTCACACTTTTCCATCACGCCGCGGCTACGAACGGTCACCTCAGGGTTGTAAACCATCTCAAGTGTCGTCATCGGCCGGCCAAAGCGGTCTCGGCTGAAGTGATTGTTATAGTTCAGGAAATTAAATCGTCGAACTTTATAGGGACAG
>JAJYCW010000154.1 GCA_021777995.1 bacterium | reverse complement strand
AAAGGTGTCAACCTGTTAGCAGTAGAGGACGAAAATCAGTCGCTTAATGGAGGGTTAATCTATGATCTCAAGATGACCTTTACCAACGGTGATGTGGTGGACGTAGTCTCGGGACCCGGTGTGGTGGTCAACCGCAATCCACCGCTAATATGGACGAAGCTCGGACTCAATGTGAAGCACTGGAGCCCGGTGCGGGTTGTTGCACCGGCCGGTGGGGCACCATGGGGACCGTTACGCGGCGCATTACTGACGGACGACTCACAGCTAGTTCGCATCTGGAACCTTGCAGCAGGCGGCAGTGCCGGGCAGCCTGTTTACAACAGACCGCGAAATATTGGCGACCGAATGATTATGGAATCGAGCATTGCGGATCCCGATACGCTAAGGATACTTCGCAGTGAGGGCTTTACGCTTTACCAAACAGATTGCGATCACCTTGCAGGTGAAGAGAAGGGGCCAGGGCAGTGGAACTGGACCAATGCAAACGCTGACCGTAAGGCGGTTAAGGCACTGGGCCAGGACTGGGCCTATGCAGAGCAAGAGAACTTTCCTAGTGCATGGTACCGTTCAACACACAAATTCACTCCGCTTATGTGTACGGAGGATCATCTGCCTGTAGATGCATTTTCATTCTGGTCCTCGAGCTGGCCGAGCTACATTGACAATGGTTATAAGGCTCTAGCGAAGCAGTTCGGACCTGTTTCTGCAGCAGGGGTAGTAACGCCCGCCAAGTTGAGTGCTCTGCTGGTAGGTGTGGGCGGCGAATTCGGCGATGTGGGTTACATGACGGGCCTTCGCGTTGAGAATCCCCTGCAGCGTGCCGACTGGGTTAGACGGTTTGGCAATGCTCACGACCACCTCGGCTGGTGGTGTGACGATCCGGATGCCCACGCTGCCTTTCAACGCGCAATAATGCAGGAATACGGTTCGCTTGCTGCGGTTAACCAGGCCTGGTCAACCAACTACACAAGCCGTGACCAAATCGCCTATCCATCCGACTTAAAGAGCGAGCCGGACCTTAAGGATCGCACCCATTACCTCGACTTTATCAACTGGTATCGTGCGGCAGCGGGGAATGCAGAAGAGTTAAACCTTGCAGCTGCACGGAAGTATTTTCCAGATACCCAGTTGATGGTATCTGCCGGGTTTTCTGATGAGAATCTCCGAGGGGGCAATGACAACAGCCTTATCCCCAAGCTCGCTGCCAGATTTGGCGCCGCAGTGCGCAGCAGTCATGGTGGTTACAAACCTTTTGCTGATAACGCAGCGACCATGTTCGGTCGCCTGGCATCGGCGTGCCGGTTTTATGGAGCGCCGTTCTGGAGTGCTCCATCGGGCAGTACGACCGCTGACCAAACCGTGCAGCGAATCTATGAGGCAGTATCCCAGGGCGCTTCCGGCTATTTCGACTGGGCATACAATGCCGCCTCGCCGGCAAACAGCAGCGTTTACTATCAGTACAGTCGATTTCTGCGGATAGACAAACCTATCTCGGATGTCGCAGTGTTTTATCCGGCACAGGCGCAGGAGATCAGGCCGGAGCAGGGCTATAATCGCCTGTTCGCGCGCGAATGCGCTCGGCTGCGCGATCTGGCAGACTACGACATTGTAGACGATCGTATGGTGGATGATGGCTGTCTTAGCGGCTACAGAGTGCTCGTTTTGTGGCAGGGCACCATCTGCTCCCCGGCTACCCTCGCCATCATTAAGCAGTGGGTAAACAACGGTGGAGTGCTTGTCGCGTACGACTTTGGCAAGGTGACAACCTTTAGCGGGGATACCTCCTGGTTTAAGGATCTTTTTGGCTATGTTCAGACTCTCAACCCAGCGGAAGTTTCTGAGCGGTACGTGGGTACTCTGCCTGACTCCTACACATTAGCAGTTGGTAATCCCAACGTAACCCCGTATCTCAGCGGCTCCTGGCAGGATCCGGACGTGAGCGGCAGCAACATTCGACGGTGGACGGGCGCATCTGCAGCGATCAAGCTGCCGCTCCTTTCCGGCAGCCGGTACGAGCTATCGGTTCGTGCTACCATTCCGCAAGAAGCAGCCTCGCTCAAACACGAAGTGCTGCTAGATGGGGTAAAGCTTGGTGACCTGGATGCAGTAGGTGATGTACGGTATAGGTTTATTATTCCGCGCACTCTGCTGATGGGAGCGTCCGGAGTAAGCGTGCATGTCCTTACGTTTACAAGTGAGACCTTTACACCTGCAGCAGGCTCCAGCGAGAGCAAGGCAGGCGCGCCGCTTGGTGTGCACGTCGAGGAAGTAACAGTCTCAAAGCCAGGCGTAGCTGCGTCTGCCGATGCACCTCCAGGGGTACTTCAGCAGCGTTTGAACCTATCGCTATTGACAAGCAGCCAGAGCGACCAGAGCTGGGTACGCAGGTACGGTAAGGGGCTGACGATCTACTTTCCTGCTACCAGGCGGCTCATGCGGGGTTACCTTGCCGTACTCAATCAGGTCATTTATCACCTTAGCGAGATTGACCCGGATATGCGTGATGCTCTGCCAATTGATGGTGAGAGCGATGGGATTTACGCAACACTCTTTCCGGATAAAATACTCTATTTCAACTCTACCGATCAGACTGTAACCGAACATGTCGCCATATCACCTGCGCAATTTGCGGCCTGGAAGGGCACGGTTGATGCGCCGAGTACGAACAGCTGGACACTGGTAATGGCACCGCATTCTATTCGCGGTATCTACTTCAAGCCTGCCCCCCAGGAGCTACTCTACCAGTGTGAGGGATTCACCGATCCCGGCGGGTTGAAACCGGAGAGCAGCCCAGATTGCAGCCCGGGTAGTGGCCCCACCTGCATATGGATGGGTGGCGGCAAGGAGATCTCGACACTCTTTGACGCTACCGAAGCTGGTACGTACAATGTCTTCCTGAGATGCCTGCATGGAAACACACTGGTTCCAGTGAACGTTCTGGTAGACGGACAACCGGTTCCTCAAACGTCCGTGCAGCAGGTGGGCGCTGTAATGAATATTGGGCAGGTCAATTTAACAGCGGGCAGGCATACGCTTTCGCTGCGCACCTCTACTAATCAGGCAGTACGAGCAGATTTCGTGCTGTTGAGCAACGACCCCGACGTTTCCGGGTACCGTTTCGCGTTAAGGGCGCTCAACCTGCCGGGCACTGGTCCAACTGCTCAGATTGGGAAACAGCGATAGGTGGGGATACCCATTATCGCGCCGAACAGCGCCCATAGGCTGCCGGTGATGTAGTCACCTAGAATTAGCCCAATGAAGAATGGTATATAAGCACGGTAGCTTTTCATCCCCCCATAGCGGGTGATAAGTGCCTTTAACGCCCAGCCAATTAACGTAGCACACCACAGCCACCCCATGGTAAATGTGCCAGAGAGCGCGTAGCCAATGGGGTGGAAGGGCCACCAGTTAAATTGTGAACGCATGTAGTAGAGTGCTGCCACTCCCAGCATGCCTACAATTACCCCTTCCATACGCGGTATGTTTGGTCGCTTAGCATTGTCCATCCAGTTCTGCATATAGGTCCAGGGTGTCTGCCCCACGCTTGTTCGCCAGCTATTGACCTTTGCCGATGCAGCGCCATATTGGTAATAGACCGTAAGAATGGCACCCCATGACGATATCGTTCCTATAACAATGGCTATCAGAATGGCGTAGATGATGTGCCGTCGGTTCATTCCCGTACTCTCACCAATCTGCATCGCTTCAAGCTGATTGGGCATTTGACAGGTACGCATATCCATGTCTCCCCACAGCAGCATGTTGAAACTTACCTGACTCTGCGGGCTCATGGAGCCTGTTCCGAACGCCGATTTCACCATCGAATGGACATTCATATCTGGTCCGAAACCCCAGGGAAGACCTGCCTCCGCCCGCATTCGGGTGAACGTTATAACATAGAAATAGTAGAGGATGAAGTAGATCACCGGTATCCACCATGCCATGCCGATTGCCCAGCCAAAAATCGTAAGAGCGGTGAAACCAACCGCTGTAAGTACGAGGGCCAGTGAGTATGGCATGCCGCCGTCATCCGCGGCGAGTTCCTTTCGCCTCTTGCGGGAAAACAGACTTGCAGCAGCGTCGCGCAGGTGCTTCCGAATACCGTACAGCGCGAACAGTGCAACCATGATAAACGCTCCGGCAGATTGCTGCCCCACGTAGGGCATCTCTGCCTGTGATGGCGGTGCCCCAGGTGAATGGTAACCCAGCGCAGTGGCAGCAACATTTTCAAACCGCGCAAAGAGGAAAAAGAACCATAGCGAGAACGATACATCAAGTGGCAAAAAATAAGTTAGACCTATAACAAGCGGGTAAAACGAGAGTTGAATCGTACCCATGCCGTTCCATGGCGGGCTGTTGAACAGGGGCGTAAGATCCAGACGTGGATCGCTGGGTTTTATGGGTAGGAACGGAATGCTTGGGTAGAGATAGTTCAGTGACGCCATACACTCTAGCACTACTGGAATAAGGATGCCTATCCACAGTAATCGGTTGGTAAAAAGTTCACCAGACCAGCCTCCCTTGCTAATCTCGAGCGGCAACTGTGTGATGGGAAAGCTGAGCCTCTCCTCATCCGCCCAGCGGTGACGAATGAGAACATTGAGACACACCATCACTCCTAGAAGCACACATATAAACATGCTCCAGGTAACAATGGGGGCCATCCAGCCAGCGATGTTCTTCGCAGTCCAGAAGGTGGTGTTGCCATCAAAAAAGCCTTTCGTTACGCTCTTTTCCGGGAGCAGCCACGGCTTAACTAAGGGCAGCAGCTTGATTTTCCACTGGTTCTCAGGGGTAGCGTAGTGGTAGACATCGCCGATAAAAGTGCTGAGGAACTGCATCATTCCAATACCGCTAATGCCAATCGAGCAGGTTTGCATTATGTAGATATACATAAGCTCCGCCTGAGAAAATGCGTAACGTGGTAGGTACCGCTTAAGTGCGAAGTTGACGAGGAGCAGACAGAAGAGCGCGAAGACAACTGCAATGATGAGCGACATCGCCGCAAGATCAGTCCCCTGAGCAACTATCTCGGTATATTCCACCCAGAGACACATGAGCGGAATGAGCACAATGCCTATTAAGAGTGCACGAAGTGTTAACGGAGCTCCGGTTGCTCGGCGTGAGCGCGCACTACCTGCAGGATCACTTGGTACGACTGGATCTACCACGGTTGTGAAGTCCTTTCGACAGCTACGTCTAGATGACCAAACACCAATGCGAACTATTAGAAGGTGATATCGCCTCGGTGAACGCGAATGCTCTGCAGAAGGCCCAACGAGAACATAGTGACGAGCACATTGCTGCCTCCGGCTGAAACGAGCGGTAAAGGAACACCTGCCACAGGAACGATTCCTACATTCATGCCGACGTTAACCGCGACGTGAAAGGCAATCATCGAGAGAATACCAATGGCAATAAGCAACCCGTACGGGTCCTGCTCCGGCACCGTTACGATGCTTGCCACTCTACCCAGCAAAAGGGCATAGAGAAGCAACAGTGCCGCAGATCCTACAAATCCAAGCTGCTCACCTACTGCAGTAAAGATGAAGTCCGTCTGTTTTTCAGGAATGTAGCCCCCGCGTACTTGAGAGGCGTGCATGAGGCCCTTTCCCCAAAACCCACCGGAGCCAATCGCGATACGAGCCTGTGTTACGTGATAACCAGCGCCAGTCGAATTGTTGTCAGTTCCCAAAAGGACTTCAATCCGTTGCTTCTGATAGGGTTTTATCACCTTGCCGGTTGTCCATAACAGTACAAACAGCCCCAGGAGAGTTGCGAACAGCACCACCAGATGCCATGCTCGCGCTCCAGCCATATACACCATCCCAGTCCAGATCGCGACCACTACCAGTGCGGTTCCCAAATCCGGCTGCTTAAAAATAAGCAGCGTAGGGATACCAATGAGTACCAGCGATTGAAATAACGTGCGGGGAGTATGAATGGTACTGCGATGCTTTACGAGAAAGTCTGCCAGCACAAGGATGAGCAGCAGTTTTGCGGTCTCCGAAGGCTGGAACTCAAAGCCTGCAATGCGCACCCATCGTGACGCTCCGTTGATTCGGTGTGATACAACGAGTACCAGGGCCAATAGCATCAGGTTGATAATATATAGTGGCCTGGAGGCCCGCGCGTAGATCCTGAAATCCACTAACGTTGCCACAACCATTCCTGCGGCACCAAGCGCAAACCAGATAATTTGCTTGCGGTATAGAGGCGATTTATCGCCGTGGGTAACCGTATATAGAATGATCTCACCAAATATGCAGAGGATCGCCGTAATTGCAATGAGCCAGTAGTCCAGGTTTTTACGCAGACGGTTCTCCTGCATGTTTCATCCAGTCAGTGTGTAAAGATCAGCCTATAACTTACCATCATATTATACCGATACGGATGTCGGTTGGCGATTAATTGTGAAAGTGCTGGCTTGAATTAAGAAATCGATTGCAGATGTATGGTCTGCTGCTTGTGGTGACATAGGTGAAAGGTTGGCAGCTGCGTTGGCAAAAGAGAAGTTTCCAGCAGTTTGGTGGGGTAGTACGCGCGCCGAGTTTGTTCCACGGGGAGGGTCGCTTCCGAGCGAATGCACGCGCTCTGCTGCCCTGCTGTTTGCATTTCATGAGGATCGTCTGGTGACCGCAGATATTGAGGGGCGGGGTTGGTGTATCCTGGGCGGTCACATCGAAGAAGGGGAGACCCCAAGGCAGGCAGTTATTCGTGAGGCGATGGAAGAAGGCGGCGTGAAGCCCGATCGCCTGGTGCACATTGGATGGTACGTACTTACTCCGCAAGGTGGAATACCCGATGTGGTACCAAGCTATGTTGCGCGTGTTGCCTCCATAACCACCCGACCACAGGGATTTGAGTCGAACGGTGTAGCGCTCATGTCGCGCGACGAGCTTCGAGAACGTTATTACCGGTATGACGAACTTCTCGATTCCGTTTTCACATACGTCTTCAGCAGGCAGCCGAAGCCGCCTTTTGCCCAAGAGGCTGCAACCATCACCGCCTCTGGTGCGAGTCCAACCCTAGCCGTTGAACTACCGTAAAGCCATTACTTAAGGCACGGTGAGTCACTAGCCAGTCACCGCAGACGGCGCAAAAATCCTGTGAGCTGTCGAGCTTGCATCCCAGGAACTCCTGAAGTGCCGTGATGACGCCGGGATTCTCAATGCTAAGCATGTAGCGTCCTTCCTGTCGCCGTACTGTGCGATGTTGGTTGGTATCATGCAGCACAAGGCAGCCCTTATCGGCGAGCAGCGGCATCCATGCGGCAAGTTCCTGCACGGTGTGATCGTAAAGGTGGCTGGTATCAAGAAACAGCAGGTCTATATGGGGAGTAGGTATACCTTCCGATGCACAGTAGGCCGGGAATTGTCCGGCGAAGGCGACATCGTCGCTTTGAACAAAGCGCCAGCCTTCCCAGTTGGTGACATTCCTACAATCATCAATGTCTACTGAGACCAGTGCCGCTCCAAACAGCTTTGCGACTCGTTCTAGTACGAAGGTACTTTCGCCACCACGGGTGCCCAGTTCAACCATTAAACGAGGCTGCTGACGAATGGCAGTGGCAAAGAGGAACGGAAGGTGGTCACTAATATCCGTATCGCGCTTCATACGCTCATAGATTTCCGTTAGTTCGGGCAGATTACCGCACGGCGGTAGCGGTGGTCGGGCGTGAAATCGATTGTACAGGGGCACCCCGAGGAGGCTGCCCTGCCATAAGATTACATTTGCGATTATCTGTGGGTTTTTGACAGCCTTAATGAGTTTGCGCAGCATCTGCGTTTCATCTCCTGACCAGTATAAAACGTAACGGAAGGCTAGTTTCCGACAACAGCATACCTCATGATCTTTAGCACTTTATCACCCTTGCTTCTGGCACATCGACCGTGATTCTTTGGCGTGTGCTTTCCTCGCGAAAAGCGGGCGCGGCATGCGCAGGTTCAACAGTCTGTTGGCGCTGATTACGGTGAGTGACCTCACCCCCGGTCGCTGTCGCGTCCACCCCTCTCCCGGGCCGTCGCTGCGCGAGTTGAGCGAGGGGTAGCAGAGGTGGGCAGGCTCACCAGGTTGTTAGCGCTGCTTACGTGGCGTTACCTCACCCCCGGCCGCTGCGCGTCCACCCCTCTCCCGGGCAGTCGCTACGCTCATTGAGCGAGGGGTAGCAGAGGGGGCGGGTGTAACCGCTCAGTGGTACTGCTTACG
>JAJYCW010000153.1 GCA_021777995.1 bacterium | reverse complement strand
GCCAATAATGGCTTACAGCGCAAAATATGCGAGTGCATTTTACGGGCCATTTCGTGATGCGGCAGGCAGCACTCCAGAATTTGGCGATCGACGCAGCTACCAGATGAATCCTGCCAATGGTCGAGAGGCGATGCGGGAGATATCAGAGGACATCCTGGAAGGGGCTGACATCATTATGGTGAAACCTGGGCTACCGTATCTCGATATCCTTCGTGAGGCCCGCAATCAAACAAACATACCGCTGGCAGTCTATAACGTTTCCGGTGAATACAGCATGGTGAAGGCGGCCGCGCAGGCCGGGTGGATTGATGAAACGAGAGTAGTAGACGAGCTGTTAGTCAGTTTTAAGCGAGCTGGAGCAGACATCATCCTAACATATCATGCCGTGGAATGGGCGGAGCGGCACCAACGGAGTTAAATTAGTGCTATCGTCAGTCGTGGCGGGACGGTACCAACTGCAAGAAACTATAGGATCTGGCGGCATGGGACTCGTGTACCGCGCGCTAGATTTGCGGCTGAAGCGCGAAGTGGCCATTAAAAAGGTGAAACGCGAACTCCTGGAGGATGAGGTGGTGCGTGCTAGATTTCGCCGCGAGGCGCTCACCCTTGCAGGAATTAGTCACCCCAATATCGTCGCGGTTTATGACCTGGTGGACGACGATGAGGGAGCAAGCTGCCTCGTGTTGGAGTTACTTCACGGTCACTCGCTACGTGAAGCCACCACTCTAAAGTGCGCTCCATCAGCACCGGAGATTGCTATTCAAATGGCAGCAGCACTAGAGGCAGCCCATGCGCAATCTGTACTTCATCGCGACATCAAGCCAGACAATATTTTTATATGCAATAACGGACTGATTAAGCTGATGGATTTCGGGCTGGCGAGCGTTGCTGCTTCGGTAGCACTTACACAGGCTGACGCCGTCGCTGGAACCCTCGCATATATGTCTCCGGAGCAACTTACCGATAGTTCCCTGGATGCACGCTCCGATTTATACGCACTAGGTGTGGTGTTGTACGAGTGCCTGTCGGGCTCACTGCCCTTCGCGGGTGACAATCCTGCAGCGGTTATCCTTCATCGGCTGAATAGTGTACCGGAACCGGTCACTAAGCTTCCGGATGAGGTGCCAGCTCAATTTCAAGAGGTTGTGCTTTCGCTTCTTCAGCCGGATCCTGCCCAGAGAATCGGCTCGGCTACTGCACTATTGAAGTGTCTTAACGCAGTCAATGAAGGGAGACCATTCGAGGCGGTCACGACGACTACTAAGTTAACGGATATCGTTCATCCACAACCGAACCGCCCACTGTTAGGCAAACAAAAAAACGTCATAATCCCAATGGTCACTATACTTGTTCTGGGTGCAGCCGTGTTGGCGGCTACGCGATTTAATCATCCCTTGTCGGAACGACCCACTGCGGAATATCGTCCATCAGGCAAATCAGGTAGCACAGGTTCGGCGGACAGCAAAGTTGCAAAGTATGCAATAGGCGGCAAACTGACGCAGCCAGCGACGTTGCATGCCCACGAGAAAATCGCTGGTGGAAAGTCTGTATCGGCTAAAAACACGCAAGCGCAGTCGACAGCAGCAATAGTTCAACAGCTTAACCGGCAAAACCGGCAGATAGACATCCTGGAAAGGATGTTAGCCTCTATGCAGAGAGAGGCGCGCAGTAAAGAGGTTGATGTCAACCGTCCTGCCAACGGATTGATGAAGGCTGCACTTCCCAATTCGCTGCGCCAGTCGCCTGCCGAAAACATCCTGGCCAACACCACGCTCCCCATTCGCGCAAGGGCGTATAGATTAAAGGCAGACAACAGCACCATCTATCTGACGGCAATGGCTCCTGCGGGCGCCCATTTTGCGGTTTACCAGCCAACGGCGGCGACTCACGCATTTCAACTACTCAGGTGGTCACCCCAAATCCATCCCGCACCCGATGGCCGCGTACATTTTGAAGGAAGGCTACACATCCACCCGCAGGCACATGCCCACTTCCTGGTAATTACGGCGACATACAACGAGAGCAGAACGCCCCCACAATCGATCGATCTTCGTGATTTGCGGCGCCCGCGGACCTCGGCGGCGCCGGGAAGGGAACAATCCCCGGCAAATAGGTTTCAAACATTCAGGAGGGCTCTGGCGTCAAAGCTTGGTGTGGACAATCTTGAGGTACGCATTATATCCCTGCGACAACTACCCTATCGGCGCTCTGGACGGCACTACGCCTATAGAAATGCGGATGAAACCAACCGCGCCGCCGTTCCATTACAGCCGTAACACGCGCTGTGCACCATAGTTGCGAAGATTGGGAACAACCACAGGTTATCATCTGTTAAACTCATTACGCCCAACGATACCGTATAGTTGGTTATGAATGAACACGACTCAGGTTTGAAGCACACGCAAGGGAGTAGATTAGAACATGAACGCACCATCTAATGCACTGAACAACTCGACGGCAACTGGAAATGATTACCTTGCAACGCTCTTAAAACTGGGACAACAACTTAACTCTTCGTTGGAACTAAGTCAGGTTTTGGATATCGCTATTAAGCAGGTTATCGCTTTTGTCGGCGCCGAACGAGGATTTGTCCTGCTGGTGGATGTTGAAACAGGGCGGGTATGGGGTGAGGCTGTACACAACATTGATCGAGAGGTGCTGGAGGTCACCCTTAGCGATAGCGATGCCCATACGGCGGAAATAAGCAGATCCCTTGTAGAGAGTGTCCTCCAGACTCGCCAAGCCGTTCTCTCCATGAACGCAATGGAGGATCCTCGGTTCGCCAATCGGCAAAGTGTGCAGTTTCATAACCTCCGCTCGGTGTTGTGCGTGCCTCTTGTGGCTCAGGGCCGCCTATTGGGAATTATCTACCTGGATAACCGCCTTAAATCTGGGGTATTTGATGAGCGACAGCTCACCATGCTTACCGCGTTTGCAAATCAGGCTTCTATCGCTATAGAAAATGCCCGACTATACGATAACCTCCGGCGTTCTCTAGAGGAGAGAATGGCCCTTCAGGATGCGCTCGTACAACAGGAAACACAGCGGTTAGCCCTGGAGGAGGCAAGTAGACTTAAATCCGATTTCATTGGCTACGTGGCTCACGAACTGCGTAATCCGCTGACTACAATTAGAGGCTATGTACAAACAATTCTCGCCGACACAGACAAGACGCTGGATGATGGCACCCTGCAGGAGTTCCACGAAGCGATAGAAGCGGACTCCGACCGCCTTCTGGATATGATCAACGAACTGCTCGATACTTCGCGCCTTGAGGCGGGTCGCAGCCTTACGCTTGCGGTGAAAGATGTGAATCTTAAGCAGTTGCTTGAAAAACTGGTAAGGCGGCACCGATACTATAAATACACCAAGCCCGATCACAGCCTCGTTCTTGATTACCAGCCAGACGCAGTGGACACAATTTGCGCCGACGAGGACAAGTTAAGTCAGGTATTTTCGAACTTGCTGAGCAATGCGATCAAGTACTCTCCAGAGGGTGGAGAAATTCGTGTCGCTGTTCTACCCGACGTGGATAGCTGCCTGCAGGTCAGAGTGCAGGATCGTGGGGTTGGGCTCACCGCAGAGCAGTGTTCGCGCCTTTTCCGGCAATACGAACGAATTGAGCGAGACGAGATAAAAAACATTCCTGGTACGGGCCTGGGGTTGTATCTGGTAAAACATCTGGTAGAATTGCACGGTGGCACCATTACCGTGCAGAGTTCACCCGGCGAAGGTGCACTGTTTATCGTTAAGCTACCAGTTTCGCAAGGCAACTAAAGGAATATGCTTATGTTTGGGCTATCACGGATTGCGGCAATACGTGTCGGTCGCACGGGAGCTGCAATTGCAGCCACGGCGTTAACCGGCCTGTGCGGTTGCGGTGGCGCGGGATTTGGTGCCATGCAGAGCAGCCTTGGTGGAGACCTTGCACCGGGTTACAACACGCCACTCACTACCCAAACAAGTAACCGCTCCGTGTATAACTCCCTTACGCCTCAAGGTTGTTATCCGGTACAGAAGGCCACGTTCACACTGAAGGGCATTACCGGGAATCCGTTCGATTACACACGCGAGTTAGTTCAGGTAGTCATACATACTCCCGCAGGCACCACTACCTACTACCCTGCCTTCTACGACGGCGGAGACAAGTGGGAGGTTCGCTATACTCCGCTGCACGCGGGTAAGTATACGATATCGTCCGTACGCTTGAACGGTAATATCGCGCACGAAAACAACCTGCGACCTAATGAATGGAATGTAACAGGTAAAGAATTGCCTGGGTTTATACGGATCGACCGCGCCCACCCGCACAAGTTCCAGTTTGACAGCGGAACGATTTTCTATCCTTTGGGACAGGATCAAGCATGGACGGACGGCAAATCGGATACCATCGCCACAGATTTTAACAAAATGCATGCTGCAGGTGAAAATTGGTCCCGCGTGTGGATGACCGCATGGGATGGCCGCAACCTAATGTGGGCGGTAAAACCCGGCGAAATTGATCTGAAAGCTGCCGCAAAGTGGGACGATATCGTGGATGCAGCTGCACTCAATCACATCTACTTCCAGATGACATTGCAATATCACGGACAGTATTCGTCAACCGTTAATCCCAACTGGGATCAAAACCCCTGGAACGCGAAGAACGGTGGTTTCCTGCAGACGCCGCAACAGTTCTTCACCAATCCCAGGGCGATTGCACTAACGAAGCGAATTCTCTACTACACGATCGCCCGCTGGGGATACTCACCAAATATCATGGCATTTGAGCTGTTTAATGAGGTTCAGTGGACGGACGCATTCAAGGCACAGGATTACAGCGACATTGCCGCCTGGCATGAAACGATGGCCAATTTCATCAAAAAACACGATCCTTATCGTCACCTTATCACCACTAGCAGTGCGGCAGACGTGCCTATCGATAATCCTATATGGAACAGCGTTGACTACTACCAGGTACATAGCTATCCCTCCAACCTCATAGCTGCGCTTGGTGCAAGAAGTGCGTTTGGGGCATCGACCGTGAAGCGACCACTGTTTGTAGGTGAATATGGTGCAGATGGAAGTGACGCCAAGGGCATCGGCCTTCACAACGGTCTGTGGGCAGGTATGATGCGGTTTACTTCGGGTGCCCCGTGCTACTGGGACTGGAACACGGTTGAGGCCAATAACCTCTACGACCAGTACGCATCTGCCTCTGCCTTTCTGGCACAATCCGGTTTACCGCTGCAGTATGGCCTTTCCAACGAGACCCTGGTTGTCTCTACTCCAGATCTTAGCGACTATGTGGTAGCACCTGGTGCCGGCTGGAAGAACGCTTCCCAGAGCGAATTTACTCTCACCGGTCATGGCGAACCCTCGGGAATGTCCCAGATGCCGTCGTACCTCCAGGGTAATGCCCACCGAGCCATGATGCCTAAACCGTACACGTTTAAGCTCGACTGCAAAACTCCCTGCAAGTTCATCGTGGAGATTGGACAGGTAGCTGCAGCCGGCGCCAACGTGGAGATTCGTCTTGTGGGTAATTCCAGCGCAAATGCATCGTCATCCTTATCGCTCTCTGGCGATGATGGCAAGAGCCCACCGTCTACAACTAGTCGAGAGCTCTCTGTAACGGTGCCGGCCGGTCAACAAGAAGTCGAGTTGCAGAATACCGGACCAGATTGGGCAGTAATCAAGGCGATTAGGGTGACACACTACGCTCCTGGCCTTACTGCCCTTGCAAGATGCGGGGATAATTACGTCGCCGGTTGGATTTACAACGCCACGAATGTTGACAGTCCTCTGTCCAAATCATTAACACCTATATCCGGGAAAGTCCTGATCACCGGCCTTAAGCCTGGGAATTATACCGTCACGTGGTTCGACACATGGACAGGCAGAGTGCTCAGTACGGAGCCCGTGAAAGTCGACAAGGCCTCCGGTAAGGTCAATCATACAGAGTTACGTGTTCAAACACCTGCAATTGCACGCGATGCTGCTGTTTACATACGGGCGGCTGTGATCTCGCATAACAAACGAACTGAGCGTCCCGCTCGTCATTAGGCACGTACTGCTAAACAGTTCCGTAAAGGCGGTCGCCAAAGTCTCCCAGCCCGGGCATAATAAAGCTTCTATCATTAAGCTCGCGGTCAAGCGCCGCAGCGTAGATAGTCAAATTAGGGTACGCCTTGGTTAGCCTTTCTACGCCCTGCGGCGCCGCTACCACACTGAGAAGTGAGATGGGGCCCGCACCAGCGGTCACCAGCTGGTCAATTGCTGCCGCTGCCGATCCTCCCGATGCGAGCATGGGATCGAGAAGGAGTACGCGACTACCCTGCAGCGGAGGCAGCTTGCAATAGTAGGAGTGAGCAACAGCGGTTGCTTCGTCGCGCTCCATTCCAACATAGCCCACCGACGCACCAGGAATGAGTTCTAATGAAATGTCCAGCATCGAGAGGCCAGCGCGCAATACCGGCACCAGGACTACCTTCTCAGTTAGTATATGCCCAACCGTATTCTCTAGAGGCGTACGGACAATTACATCCTTCACCTCCAGTTGCCTGGTCGCCTCTGTAATGAGGATTGCCGTTAGTGAGCGTGCAAGCCGTCGAAACTCACATGGCGCGGTTGTTTGGTCACGTAACGAAACGAGCAGATGCTCAGCAAGGCTGTGGGATATTACGCGTAAAGTCACCTCGGTTTACACCTCACAACTTTCTTCATCCCTTAGATAGGGACTTTCGGTCGCCTCACCAGCATCCGTTAACAATCTGGCGATCGCTTCCATTGTAGCTTGAAGTATTGTCTCCTTGGGTGTATCCGCTGCAAACAGGAGTGGCTCGCCAAACACCATCCTCAGTTTCGCGGGTCGTGGAATAGACATGCCTGGGGGCATCATCTCTTTGGTACCCAGGATAGCTGCCGGTAGTACCGGAGCGCCCGACCGGCGCACAATAAGGGCAAGCCCCGGCTGCGCACGCTGCAGCCTGCCGTCACGGGAGCGGGTTCCTTCGGGGAATATACCTACCGCCCGTCCCTGCTCCAACAGGGTAAAGGTTGTCTTCAGCATCGCACGATCGGCTGCGCCGCGATTTACGGATACACTCCCCATGCAATTCATAAAGCACGCAACCACGGGATTATTCCACAACTCAATCTTCGCAATACCGTGAAGTTCACGGACGCGGTACACGGCTGACCACGCGAGAAGAGGATCGATATTGCTGGAGTGATTTGCCACACATATCACAGCACCTGTTTTGGGTATGTTCTCAAGACCACTGATTTCATAGTGACCGTAAAGCGCCAAAAATGCCCGTACTCCAGTGGCCCAAAACCAGCGTAATAAACGTAATGACGGGGGTAACTTGCCGGGTTCTTCCAGAGCATTCATAGGCAAACCAACATACCAGCAGGCAGCATCGCTAGAATTTCATTCACAACTTCGTCAATTCCCTTGTTATCGGTATCTATAATGTGTGCACCGGGAGCCGGCGCTAGAGGGGAGGCCGCGCGTGTGGAATCTCGCTTGTCACGCTTTGCGAGCTGCTCCAGAACAGTCTGTTCGTCCTCCTCCCGACCAGCCGCAGACATCTCAGCAGCCCTTCTACGTGCCCGCTCCTGTGGTGAAGCCACCAGAAAAACCTTCAAACCAGCATCGGGACAAACGACTGTTCCCGTATCGCGCCCCTCCAACACGGCCCCATTTGCCGCACCAGCCGCGAGCTTACGCTGTATATCCACCAGGATTTGACGCACAGCAGGATTGGTAGCTAACTGTGATGTGGCCTCGGCTACCGCAGGTGTTCGGATGGCAGCCGTTACTTCTGTGCCATTTACCCAAATGCGCTGACACATATCAGCCATTAGCGGACCAGGTGCATACTCCATTGATTGAACGAGTTTGATTACTGCGGCATCGTTTGCGAGGTCCAGCTTTTTTGATATCGTTAACCACGCAGCGGCCCGGTAACTGGCACCCGTATCTACGTACTGTAAATTAAGCTGCCGAGCAAGACGCCGTGCTACCGTACTCTTACCCGAACCTGCAGGTCCATCAATTGTAATCACCATAAGTATGGTTTCTACCTTTGCCTAATAAGATGTTACTGCTGAATATTATACAACTTGTGCGCCAATGCTCTCTTATTGAAGTACTCGAAGTTGTTCGCACCAGAAAGCGCGCGTGATTACCTGAGCCCGCAGGGAAGCGCACACTCTGAGGGCGGAGA
>JAJYCW010000028.1 GCA_021777995.1 bacterium | reverse complement strand
TTCTGGGTTGTAGACCATCTCGAGAGTAGTCATCGGCCGTCCGAAGCGATCTCTACTGAAGTGGTTGTTGAAGTTAAGAAAATTGAAGCGTCGCACTTTGTAAGGGCAGTTGTTTGAACAATATCGCGTACCAATGCACCTGTTATAAACCATCTGGTTTATACCTTCCACGCTGTGCATTGTCGCTGCGGCGGGACAGACAGGTTCGCAAGGAGCCTGCTCGCACTGCATGCATGTTAGCGGTTGGAAGTAGACTTTAGGATGCCGGAAATACGTTGTGTAGTCGCCAGGATTGCTTTCGTAATACGTATCAATGCGCAGCCAGTTCATATGGCGCCCGCGCATCACCTGGTTTTTACCAATTACCGGAATGTTGTTTTCACTCTGGCACGCTACAAGGCACGCGTTACAGCCGATGCAGACAGACAGGTCAATGCTGAGTCCCCATGCATAAGCATAGGCAGCATCGCCCTCCTGTATCATCTTTTCGGTGGGCCATGCGTATCGCTGATACTCATCTGGCTGGTTGAGGTTACGGCCATAGTCGCCCTGCGCCTGATCCACATTTGCGTCGTCGGGAGCTAGACTTGGCCGCTTCAGGAACTCCTGAATACTACCAGACCTAACGATATCACGTCCGTCCATGAGATGATGGTGCTGCGTGGTGGCAATATCATAGCCTTCACCATTGTAGGCGATTTGCGCCACGGTGTTCCACCCGACGTGCGACAACAGAATGGGATAAACATCGAACCCAGTGCCATTACCCACATGGCCGGCACTCGTTCTTCCGTATCCAGCAAACACAGTCACAGCGTTGTCTGGATGCCCCGGTACCGTCCAAGCCGGTATCTTAATCGATTGACCGCCAACTGTAAGGGTAACGATTGGAGAGGCTTTGTTACCCTCCTTATTAACCGGAATATTTAAGCTTTGTGCAGTCTCCGGGCTCATTAAGGCTACGTTATCCCAAGTTGTTTTGGTGAACTGTTTTGGGAGTTCTTGTAACCACCCATTGTTGGCATGACGACCATCCCACATGGTAGGATCTGGGCGCAACATCACCTCAATTGCATTGCCAGACGCATTGAGGGCCGCGGGCGCCGCCGTTTGCGAAATGGCTTGCGTGTTCACGGCAACACTCATTTCCTTGGGCGCACTACCGGCCACGAAACCCTCAAACAGTACTCGATTAAAATCAAAATCGAATGGCCGAGAGGGATCAGGCACACCGTGAGTCATCCAGTAATCCCTAACCAGGTGGTATCCATCCTTCGGCTCGGGTATGGAGGTAGCTCCAGGTACATCTGTTATCTCTGCGTCGAACAACGAAGAGATGACTTCGTGGGCGGACCGAGTATCATAGAGCGGCTCGATAAGTGGCTGTATCACTGATGCCGTACCATCGTAACCCCGGATGTCACTCCACGCCTCAAGGAAGTGGGACTCGGGAAGAGACCACTGACACAGCTGCGTGGTCTCATCCTCGTACTGGCTAAGATGAATTCTGTTAGTCACCTTGGAAAGAGCCTGAGCAAACTGAAGGTCGGCTGGCGCATCATAGCCAGGATTGCCACCAAGGATGAGCAGCATCTCTACCGATCCAGAATTCAGGTCGGATATCAATTGCGCAAAGTCCTGCACCTGATTACCGCTGCCCGCTACCAGAGGCTCTATATGATGAACTGTTTTCCCGGTAGCCCCTAGCAGATCGTTGATGGCATGAGCAATAGCGTGAACGATGGGTGGCTGGAATTCGCCAGGAATAACCACCGAGGCTCCCTGATTAGCTTTGAGGTCTGTCGCCATGGATGCTATCAATGATTGCACTTCCGGGTCCACCGCAGAAGCCTTTACGGAGCTACCTCCAAGCGCGAGCAGAAGTGCCGCCGCAGCCGAAGGAATCTCACTTGCACGCAGCGCAATCTTGTGGTCTGCGGACGCGCCTGTGATGGTAGGGGCGCTTTCCAGCACATAAAGCCTACTCAGCTGATCTGGGGATGTCTCTTTACGAACTCTTCGGCCGTTAGCAAAGTCGTGAGCATAGCGCACGCTACCCGGCATCGACATCAGAAAATCAGCATCTAATGAAACGATCCGCTTGGCAACGGCGAGATCGTAATACGTCTCAACAGGCTTGTCAAATGCCAACTGAGCTCCCAGTCTGGCATTGTCACGATTAACTGGTTCGTACTGCACCCATTTGGCGGCAGGATACTGCGTCAGTATCCCGTTGATTTGGGAAATAAGCGTAGGTGAAGTGACGGTGGGCGTAAGAATGCGGAGTTGCGCTCCGCCTGATTTTTTGTAGCCCGCGAGCAGCGGCCTCGCGAAGCCAAAGAAATCGTCCCAGGTTGCAGTATTCCCATTTTGCGAAACTACCTGCGCCCGGTCGGGATCGTACAGCGAGAGCAGAGTTCCTTGAGATATGGCATCGAGCTTGCCAAGGCTGCCTGGATGCTTTGGATTACCGTCGAGCTTGGTGGGGCGCCCCTCATGACTAAGAGCGAGCGCGCCATTACCGTACCCGTAAATCCCAGGTATTGCCGTTGCATAAAGCAAAGGAATACCCACCACTTCGATCTCAGGCTGAACCACGTACGGCACCAGCTTCTTTTGAGGAAGGTATCGGCAGCCGCTTAAACCCGCAAGAGCGAGGGAGGCTGCGCCGAGGGTGAGAAACTGCCGACGATCCACGTGAATGTCACTTGTACGAGCCGCCTGTGGCAACTCTTCATGAAGCGCATCCATGAATTCAGGCGTCTCCGCAAGCTCTTCCAGCGTACGCCAGTATCGCTTACCTTGAGATGCACTAAGTTTTTCCTTGATCTTCGCCAGATCCAACCTCTGGTTACTGGAATTCTCCATCAGATACTTTTCCTCTATCCGCTCTCTCAGTGGTGGCAAATGGCACAGTTCGTTAGCTGTGCGGTGTGAATGTGGTAGGCACGCTTCAAAGCTTCGCCCTCAGCTAGATCAACACCGTCATTTTCCCAGTACTTACCTTGGGCCAGTGCATATTCTCGCGGCGTGAGACCAGGCTTACCGTCAACAGCAAGATGATATCCAAATCGCTGGATGTCCCGATAGAGCTGCCATACATCCTTCCGAGGAGCCAGAAACTTCTGCGGCTGGCGGTGACAATTGAGACAGAATGTCATCCAGAATGCCTTGCCCTTGTAGGTAATCATCATCTTCTGAATAGGACCGTGGCAGTTGTTACAGCTAATACCGCGAGCGATGTGGATGTTGTGGGGGAAATAGACGAACCTAGGCACCCAGTTCAACCTATTCCATACCAGCGGCTTATTTTCTCGGTAACTATCTCGTACTGGTTTAATAAGAGGACTGTCCGTCCAGATCTGCGAATGGCAAGACATGCAGACCTGTGTAGAAGGCATACCAGGATTACCAGACTTTTCTACCCCTGTGTGGCAGTACCGGCAGTCGATTCCAAGCTCGATGGCGTGGTGTTCATGACTGAAAGGAACTGGCTGAGCGATAGGTACACCAACATTGGTATTATACGGGGAACGAGTAATTGCACTACCGATAATGAGGGTGAATATTGGTCCTACAACGCCACAAAACATCACGACGCGGGCAATTGTATTACTTACCGGGCTAAAGACTTGGGCCATCTGCAAGCTCCAGGTCACCAGGGGCGACCTTCCGTTGGGAACGGACACTGAATCACGCGGGGCGCGGATTACAGCTTGTGTAATTTTTCACGATGCCACCAACGTATTAGTGGTAACTAATACAATCTCGGTTATCCGCTGGGCATAATGCATATCGGGAATAATTCGCGACGGCTAGCCTAGGTGGAAACTGAGTAACGTCAGTAGCGATATAAGTACGAGGCATGTCTGCCTCCTTATTAGGTTTTAAGTATAGCACATGCGATAGCTTCGTGCAACAAATTTGGCAGGTCTGTCATGAAGTTTCATAATACACCTAAAACGGAGAAGTAATATTTCACAGCCCCCTCCATACCCTCGTACTTCTTGCCACTGAAAGCAGACAAACAATTAGGCAGGGAGTGGAGCCGCCATATGCAGACTATGAGAGAGAAGTGCACGATGATTCTCCCAATACACCTCACAGCCAATGGGTAAACAGGAGTAGTTTAAGTGTCGCAATATCCCTGAATTAAACTCGTGACCAATATGTATCACTACGTGTTGTTCATAGGTGGCTCCTGGCTTGGCCTCCCAAATAAACACCCGCTCTCGATGTGTCTCGGGGTTGCGCACGGAAAGGCCTGGCGGTAGACACATCTGAAGTGCACCATACTCCTCGCGTTCGCCACGATTGTCAACAACAATTCGCATCTCAATGTGATGTCCTGGCTCTGCATCGCGCACGTCCTCGCCTATGATCCTCATTGAAAGGTGGCGCGATCCGCCATGGATGTACCATTCTGCATGCGGAAGAGATGGTGCCAGGCCGTCACTTTCGGATTGGCAGGATCCTCCCGTTACCGCAAGCCGCAGTATATCATCTGTGATGTACCCCTTCCATTGCAGCATCCATTCACGTTCCACACCTCGAACCGGATCGCACCAGTAGGCCGCAAGAGGATGGGCATTGATGAAGTCATTTACCAAGGGATAATCGAGGAATTTCACCATTCTGAGCATTCTGCCATAAGCGGTGGGCACAAATCCAAGGGAGTGATACAGTTGATGAGCATTCAGGTTGTCTGTTTCTGTCTGCAGAAATAGAGCAGAGAAACCGCGTCTGCCGGCAGCCTCAAAACAGGCGCGCATAAGCTGCTTGCCAATCCCACGCCTGCGATAGTCCGGTCGAACTGCTAGATCCACCATCTGGGCAAATGGCGGGTAGAACGCCTCCAGTCCGACTCGGCCGGCAACCACCCCATCAACCTCCGCCACAAACTCACAATAGTAGTTCGAATCGAGCCACTGATCATCAGCCACTGGCCAAATTCGATGATTAGTAGGAGCAGATTCCCAGCCGACCGACCAGCGGACAAAATCTGTTTTGTGCCGGTCTTCTTCTCCCGCAACGCGAACCACAACCTTGCGGCTGCTGTCATCGCTTCTCATAGTGTTTAGGTTCCTTCGCTGGAATTTGCCATCTGGATATAGCTGCGATATCGACGCTGTGAAATCAGCCCCGCCTCGACTGCATCCTTCACTCTGCAGTCCGGTTCGCTATCATGGCGGCAATTGGCAAACCGACAGGGCTGCGACAGTACGGCGCCAATTTCAATAAAGCACTGTGCGAGATCCCAACGATCAAGTTGGGCAATATCAATCTGTCTCAGTCCCGGCGTGTCGGCAACCCATCCCCCACCCGTTAGAGGGAACAATCTACGTACTGTGGTCGTGTGCCTGCCCTTCCAGGTAACTGTACCGATGTCCCCCACGGCCTGTTGTAAGCCTGGTTGCAGTGCATTTAACAGGCTGCTCTTGCCCACACCCGACGGACCAGAAAATGCAGATATACGATTTTGAAGTTCGGCATGTAGCCTGGAGAGTCCTGTGCCATCGTGGGCGCTTGCGGGAATTACCGTGATCCCTAGGTTAATAAACTCATTAAAGCAGGATTGGAATTCGGCTTCGGTAACAAGGTCATATTTGTTGGCTACAAGGAGGGGTCTGAGTGAATTAGCCTCTGCAGCAACCAGCCAACGATCCACAAGCCACAAATCCGGAGCGGGATGATTGCACGCAAATACGATCACTACCTGATCCAGATTGCTTACAATTGTCTGTTCCTGACCTCTAAACGCAGTGCGAGCAAAACGAGAGGCGCGAGGCAAGACCTCTTCTATCATGCCCTTTGCCTCATCGCCAATGCTAAAACAGACGCGGTCACCTACTGCAACAGTGTCTGAAGTTCTGGGCCGACGCGCGCGCGTCACTCGTGTGGGTAAACTGCCACTCGTTGAGAAGTCAAACGTCTTCTTAAGATTACCACGAAGGCTGCAGCTGACAACTTCGCCGGATCCCTGCTCATCCAGCCGCTGCACTTTGTAACTGCCCGCCGAAGCCTGCAGCACAATACCCTTACAAAGTTGGGGATCAGTGCCGCTCTGACCATCATCCGGCCCGCTGCAAACGGTCATAGGCGGTTGTACCAACTTGAGAGCAAACTGATTAGGGGCATAAAGTATCCACCATTGGTGCGACGTGTGCGTGAGAAAGTGGAACCGATAAATAGCACCAGCTAGGAGTAGCTGTGACTATATCGGGAGGAAGAGTGACCTGGACAGTGAGTTTAGCAGCACTGCCCAGGTCATTACAATTACTGGCAAAGTTCACCAGCATCGATCTTAGCGTCTCGGGCGGAAGCGGGCGCGCGGCACGCCCTCTTCTTCTTCAACCTCGGGCTCGGGGCGTGAAGGCGCCGCCTGCGGTGCACTCCCACGCGAACGATCACGATCGCCACGGTCTCCTCGATCGCGGTCACCTCCGCGGTCGCGGTCTCTGCCACCTCGACCACCCCGCTCCTCATGACGCACGGTGCTTGGGTCGAAAGGTTGATCAAGATTGATCGCCGAAAGATTTACTCTTCCCTGCCCATCAACCTCAATTACCCGGACCTGCAGTTCAGAACCAACCTTGACCACATCATCGGGGCGGCGCGGGGCTGGCGAGGCAAGGTTACTAGTATGCACCAAACCTTCCTTACCAGGCAATATCTCGACGAAGGCTCCAATACCCATTAAACGGGTGACCGTGCCGGTAAAGATGGTGCCTGGCAGAATGTCACTCACCATACCCATGATTATTCCAGCAGCTTTTTGACCGCCTTCCTGCGTGGAACTGGATATATAGATTTTGCCGTCCTGCTGGATATCGATCTGTGCACCCGTTTCGGCAGTGATCTTTTTGATCATTTTTCCGCCTGGGCCAATCACCTCACCAATGCGCTCAGGATTAATCTCAATAGTAATCACTGCAGGTGCATACTGGCTCAGCCCCTCACGCGGTGCGGACAGCGCTTCGTTAATCTTGCCCAGGATATGCAGTCGCCCTGCCTTGGCCTGATCGAGTGCCGCGACCATGACCTCTCTAGGAAGGCCACGAATTTTGCAGTCTAATTGTATGGCAGTGATGCCTTCATCGGTGCCTGCAACCTTAAAGTCCATGTCACCGGAGAAGTCTTCCATGCCTTGAATATCGGTGAGTACCTTATACTGTCCATCCAGCGTCATGAGGCCCATCGCAATTCCAGCGACCGGAGCACTGATCTTAACGCCGGCGTCTAGCAGTGCGAGCGTGGAGCCACATACCGAGGCCATGGAAGTTGAGCCATTGCTCTCAAGCACCTCGCTCTGCAGCAGCAGGGAATAGGGAAAGGCATCTACTGGAGGCAACACCGGAACGAGGGCTCGTTCTGCCAGGGCACCGTGACCAATTTCTCTCCGACCGGCGCTGCGAAGCGGCCTTACTTCCCCAACGGAGTAGGGAGGGAAGTTATAGTAGTGCATGTAGCGCTTCTTAACTTCCTCTTCAAGGTTGTCTACCAGCTCGCCCTCACCAACTGTACCCAGCGTGAGAGCCGTTAGTACCTGAGTTTGCCCGCGGGTAAAGAGGCCGGTACCATGAACGCGCGGAAGCACGCCTACTTCACAAGTGATGGGGCGAATCTCATCCGGCTTACGCCCATCTGGCCTCACGTTCTCATGTACGATAATATGCCTGATCTGTTTCTTTACAGCCTTCTCGGCACATTCGGCTATCTCCCCAGCCCGTTCTGAGAACTGTGGAGTGAACCGTTCAACAATTTCGCGTTTGAGGTCATCAATTGCTGACTCGCGGGCAGCCTTGTCGGGGTTTTGAATGGTGGCACGAATCTCATCACCCATCTGTGTCTGGATTGCTTCCAGTATTTCGGTATCTGGCAGGTGAAGCTGCACTTCGGACTTCTGAACGTTTACCAGGCGTGCAAGCTCATCTTGAAGGTCACACTGTTCGCAGATTACCTTATGGGCAGCGTCGATCGCTTCCATTAAAGTAGTTTCTGAAATAAATTTTGCGCCAGCCTCAATCATCAGAACCGCATCTCGAGTACCGGCAACAATGAGGTCAAGATCCGACTCTTCAGTTTCGGCAAATGACGGGTTGATTATGAACTCACCCTCCATTCGCGCTACTCTCACCGCACCAATGGGGCCCATGAATGGGATATTTGAAACCGTAAGGGCAGCAGAAGCGGCAAGCATCGCCAGCACATCGGTTCGCTGATCGGCATCTGCGCTAAGTGGCATCGCGATCACCTGCACATCATTACGCATGCCGTCGGGGAACAGTGGGCGCAAGGGGCGGTCAATCAGGCGGGACGTTAAAACAGATTTCTCTGCAGGACGTCCACCACGTTTAACGTACCCACCTGGAATTTTACCAACTGCGTACTTGCGCTCTTCATAGTCACAGGTGAGCGGGAAGAAATCTATCCCAAGGCGGGCCTCTCGGCTCATGGTTGCGGTCGCCTGAACGACCGTGTCTCCACAATAGAGCCAGACGGCACCACCTGCCTGCCTGGCTACCCGCCCGGTCTCGAGCCGAATTGTCTTACCGGCGATTTCTCGGGTTACTGATTGGGTCAAGTTAATCTCCTGAAAACACGACAAATGTTTGAACAATTGGTTTTACTGGTGGTTATACCAGCAAAATTGGTAATTACTGGCACAATGTGCACAGAGAGGGATAGCGGCAATTGAGGAACGCGCCGCGGCCCGAATTACGACCGCGATGCCCGGTGATTAGGGGTCAGGGTAAATTAAAACCGCCAGATTAGGGCTAATTAACTTACCCTGAACCCTTTGCATGGGCACTCCTGCAAGAAGCGGTCATTCTAAAACGTTTATGCCGGGCAATACTTGCCCGGCACACGTAATCAAGCAGGATTTAAATTTTACTTCGGATACCGAGTCGAGTAACCAGAGCGCGGTACCGTTCTATGTCTCTTTTACTAAGATAAGCTAATAGCCGCTTGCGTCGACCAACCATCATGTACAAACCGCGGCGGGAATGATGGTCGTGCTTGTGCTCTCGCAGGTGCTCCGTTAACTGGGATATTTGCGCACTAAGAAGCGCGACCTGCACCTCAGGTGACCCAGTATCACCCTCGTGGGTAGCGCTTTCGGTTACTACTGATCTAATTCTCTCGCGGGTCAGGGCCACAGAAGCAGCGACCTCCTTCACTCTTATGTGCGTAATTCTAGCACAGTTCATCCATAAAGTCAAATAATGCGAAAACTATCAGGTTAACAGCTTCTAATTCATCTGGAAAACAACTTTTCCACAGAGGCCGTCTCGCATGAGAGCCATTCCTTGGTCAAACTCACTCAACGGCATGATATGCGTTACTGCCGCGGCTATATCTAGCCTGCCAGATGCCAGAAGCGTACTCATGGTATCCCACGTTTCGTACAAGCGCCTCCCCACTATACACTTAATGGTGAGCCCTTTAAAGATCATATCCTCAGCCATATTGAGCTGAACCGGCCCAGAAGGTATTCCCATAAGGGATACCCTGCCTCCCATTCGTGCAATTCTCATAGCCTGCTGGATAGCGGTTTGAGCGCCAGACATCTCTAGCACAACATCAACACCACCATTGGTGAGGCTCAGTATCTCCTGTTCCGCAGAGCCTGAGCCTGCATTGACAACCGCATCAGCGCCCAGCTTACTGGCTAATTGCAGCCTGTACTCACGGGTATCGCAGGCAATTACCTTGGATGCCCCTGCGGCGCGGGCAACGGCTACCGCAAACATACCGATAGGGCCGCATCCCAAAACTGCTACAGTACATCCCACAATCTCGCCGGCCAACGTAGCATGCACCGCGTTTCCCAGTGGATCCTGGATACACGCCAGGTGCGGGGGTACCGACCGATCATTCTTCCACACGCTCCGCTCCGGAACCACCACATACGGTGCAAAGCAACCATCTACATCAACGCCTAGAATGCGTGTATTGGTGCAAACATGGTAGTTGTTGCGAAGGCATTGTGAACAGTTACCGCACACCCAATGGCTCTCGCCGCTGACGTAGTCGCCCACGTTCACGCGGGTTACATCCTTACCGACTTCTACAATTTCGCCGGCAAACTCGTGTCCCATCACACGGGGTGGCTTTACGCGATTCGCCGACCAGGTATCCCATGAATATATATGATAGTCTGTACCACAAATTGAGGTGGCGGCTACCTTCACCAATACCTGATCGGGTCGTGTTACGGTTGGCTCCCGTACATCTATCAGTGTCGCTCCAGGTGCACTCTCTAACTTCGCAATCGCCTTCATTCGTCTGCCCTTCTTTTAAGAACGTTGAGTAACCGCTTCCAGGGTCCGTCGGCGGCTGTATCGGGGTTGACGTCATTGTTGTCAACAACCCAGTCTGCGCTCTGTTCCGTCATCCCTTCCACTTCAGCAAGTCGGGGATAACAGTAGAACACAATGATTTTGATGGATGCTGCTACAGGGGTGGCAAGCAGCATTCCCCACACACCAAAAAGGGTTGCACCTGCGGCAAGAGAAAAAATGGAGACGACAGGATGCAGGCCTACTGATCCGCCAACAACCCGTGGGTAGACGATATTGTCGAACACAACATTGGCGAGCGAAATGCAGCTTGCAACTACAAGCACAGAATAGCCCAATGAGTGCGCAGGCACCGAAAAGCCAATGAATGAGCGGTGCGGATTTAGGTAGGCAATAGCACCGGCGCTAGCAGCTGTAATGAGGTTACCGACGTAAGGTACCGCGTAAAAGAGACCGGCCAGCAAGCCCAGAAACACCGCATACTGTACGTCCATTATCTCAAAGAGCAGAAACGCAACCAGTGAATAGAGCATGCATATCTTTGTGAGTCCTCGCAAATAGGCAGTGAAGACATCCAGAATATCGTAACTCAGCCTGTCTATCTGTCCCCGCTTAGACTTCGGGAAAAGGGCAATGATGCGTGCTCGTATGTCCGGGTAATCCCTCATCAGGAAAAAACCAGCCACGGGTATGATAATCAGCCATAAAAAGTGGGCAACGCCCCAATTAGCTGTGGACCTAAGGCCATCGAGAAATACGTCTATGGCATGCTGTACCGGCCCAGACCGGTCATTAATCAGCTGATTGATATTTGTTTGCTTTACACCAACCATTAATAGTAGGTGTTTGTGCATCTGCATATAGTGATTTGCGGAAGTCTGGATGCCGGTGTAATAACTGCCCAGATTGGAACTAATTTCCTGCACCTGCGAGATTGCAAGAGGCACAATGACGATACCAGCTACAACGATGAAGGCGATTGCAAGAAGGTAAAAGACGATGATCCCCTGGGTCCTCGTCTTAAGCCAGGTTCCGTGTTTCTCAAGATGCCGCAGCGAGGGATCTAAAAGTGCAGCAAGGCAGAAGGCAATGATAAAGGGGGGAAGTATAGACTGCACTAGCCAGAGAAATCCCAGGAGCAAAAGACTCGACACACAAACACTTAATGCTCTTCGAATAGACGAATTGGTCCAGCCAAAGAGAAAGTTGGCCTGAGCCGCCATCGTCATCTGAGTTTCTACGGTATCGCTATGAGCAATAGTCGCAACAGCAGCGCCGTTAACGTCGCTGCTGTTGACCATAACCTCATGATTTATCTCATTAGGGGCCGAGTCTGGCATAGGTGCGTTAGCCAGCGGCCTCCTCGTCGCCGTTTTCTCCAAGTTTCTGAGTCATCTGGGTGCGCAGACGTTCGCTGGCTTCAGTGACCTTTTGACTCACTGTTTTACCGAGGTCCGACAGCTTGTCGTTGAGGTCATTTAGCGATTTGCCAAGATCGCCCCTCGTCTCTTCACCAGCTTTTGGCGCCAACAACATCCCGGCGGCGGCACCTACTAACACACCAATACCAATTCCGGCCAGTACGTTGAGCAGGATGCCGCGATCCTCGTTTCCATTTGCCATTTTATTACTACTCCCTTACTTGGTCTGTGTATTTTCCTGTCTTGTCTTTGAACCCACGAACAGTTTGGCAACAGAAGCCACCAGCCCGCCAAACCCTGCACGCTTACCGCTCTTTTTATCACCTCGGGTCGTTGCCATAGTTACCAGTGCGGATCCAGCCGCAGCGGCTACGCTTGCAGCCTTTCCAATCGATTCAGCGCGAGCTGTGAGACCCCGTACACTTTCTGATACGTCTGCGATGGCCTTTGTAGATACCTCCAGGTTGGCCAAGGTGCGTTGGGTCGAGACCAAGACGGGTATTGCCTGTTCCTTTAGCAACGAATTAACCGTGGCCACCGTGACATCTACCTCATGAAGTGTACCCTGCAGTTGGCCCTTAGTCTCATCGAGGCTGACCAAAACCTTTTGGAGGGTGCCCAACAATCCCCAAATCCTCACCGTAACGGCGATTGCAACAATCAAAAACAGAATAATCAATATACCTATGGCAATATTCACAGGTTTACTCCCCGTTTATTTCGCTAGATTGCAGCCAGAACGGTGCAGGAAGCAGATCACGCAATGTAAACACGCCGGCTCCATCAATAATAACAATTGCATTAGGCTGCATCAGCTCCACCATCACCTGCCGACACGCACCGCAACACATCCGCTGGTTGATCGCCGCATCGGGCCGAACGGTGATGCAACTAACGGCCAATCGGGTAATGCGAGACGCACCGCGACTGCGCGCATTAAAAAGTGCAACCCGCTCTGCACACACGGTGAGACCGTAACTCGCGTTTTCAATGTTACACCCTGAAACAATGCCAATCTCACTTTCGCATGCCGCACCAACTGCAAATTTAGAGTACGGACAATACGCGTTTGCCGCCGCAGCCCTAGCGCTATTTAACAGAAATTCTTCATCTCGTGTTAACACTTTTAAGAAAGCCCAACCAATTCTTTGTTCGCCGAATTGTTTGTGCTGAAGGGGCGTATGTCATCAAGGGTACCTCCGCCAAGTACTACCTGCCCCCGTTCGTCCCCAGTTCCTCCGTAAAACACTGCCGATTGCCCGGGTGTTATCGCCCTCTGCGGTTCGTAAAATCTACCTGTCACCCTGGATGGTTGATCGGTAGACCGAATCACGGCTGTTGCGGCAGTGCCGTTATACCTAATCTTGCACAGTACCTCTGCGGCTCCGGCAATACCTTCAATAGCACTCCAGGTGCAGTTTACCGCCACGAAGTCAGTTTCTAGAAGGTCCTCTTCGTACCCGATTACCACGGTATTTGTTTGTGCTACGAGGCGCACAACTACCATTGGGCGTATACTACCGCCCGGCAACCGCTTCCTCTGGCCAATCGTGTAGAGGGCGATACCTTCGTGGGTTCCAACTTCTTTACCTGTCATATCCACAATGGGTCCCGGCGTTAAGATATCGGGTGCTTTCTTCTCAAGGAACGAGACGTAGCCTGCTTTGGGCACAAAGCATATCTCTTGCGAGTCAGGCTTATTTGCCAGTGCGAGGCCCAATTCGGTTGCTATCCGACGCGTTTCATGCTTCCCTGCCAAATTACCAAGCGGCATGAGTGTCCGTGACAGCGCCGCCTGATCTAATGTATATAAGGCATACGACTGGTCTTTGCCAGCGTCTCGAGCCTTCAATAGCTCGTGACGGCCAGACTTGTCATTAAAGCGAATTCGTGCGTAATGGCCCGTCGCCAGATAATCCGCCCCCAGATTACTCGCCTGACGCAATAGCTCTTCAAACTTTACGCTTCTATTGCACTCAACGCAGGGGTTAGGCGTTCGACCCTTGGCATACTCGCTAACAAAGTTGTCTATAACCTTCTCTGCAAAATATTCACGAAAATTAAGCACATAGTGGGGAATTCCAATTTTGGCAGCCGCGCGCCGTGCATCCTCCACTGCTCCAAGTGAACAGCATCCACCATATTTGCCAGAGTCGCTATGTTCCTGCCATATCTGAAGGGTGATGCCTATCACATCGTAGCCCTCCTGTTTTAATAATGCCGCAGTCACGGCACTATCTACACCACCGCTCATAGCAGCAGCAACAACGCCTTTCAATAAACCCCTCCTCTTACCCATGCGCCATGAAGAAAATTGCCCCTACTGTGGCTCATTATCACACGAATTGCGCAACCATGTCGAGTGGTAGCGCAGGGAACTCAACCTACCTACTATTACGAAGCAGATGATTATTTGAACGGGCATCGGGATGTCTGCAGCAGGAATACACCAAGAAGGTGGCAAAAACTAACCAGGACAGTTTTCTCCTCCCGATTGTGTACAGGAGTGACCGATGAACATCAAGATTTGCACGTTGGCAGCAGCCTCGTCGGTTGTGGTGGTTGCTATGAGTGCTGCCGCGCCACCTTTGCCGCATGGTACCACCCAGAAGGTTGTGTATATTTCTAACCGACATATACGGTTGGGTGTTGACCTAAGTTTGGGAGGTGCCATCACGTGCCTTCAGCGCGTAGGCGGTAGAAACATGGTGAACAGCCACGATTGGGGCAGGCAGATACAGATGTCCGACTACTCTGGACCCGTTCCTTACGAACCGGATGGCAAAAAACCACAACCAGTTTGGGCCGGACTAGGGTGGAACCCTATACAGAGCGGAGATGCTTTTGGAAACCAAAGCAAGGTTGTTTCGTTTTCAGTACGGCGGCACGAACTCACTGTAACCTGCATCCCTATGCATTGGCCGCTTAACAATGTACCAGCCCACTGCACCTACACAAGCACTATTTCGCTGCATGCCAATGCCGTGACGGTTCACTGTACCGTTGCACTCCACAGGCAGGACACCACACAGTATGCCGCACGCCCGCAAGAGCTTCCCGCGGTCTACACCAACGGCCCGTGGTACCGCATCTTCACCTACTCCGGAATTCACCCATTTCAGCATGGCGCCCTAACGCGTGAGCCATCCGTTTTCATGTGGCGATCGTGGATGGCCACAGAACACTGGGCTGCCCTCGTCGACAAGGCCGACCGCGGTTTGGGCATATGGGAGCCTACGGCAGTACAGTTCTCCGGCGGTTTTGCAGGCTCCCCGGGAGCAGGCGGCCCGCACGACAATCCTACAGGTTACCTTGCTCCAAACCAGATGGAGATTCTAGATCACAACATTGTGTACTCCTATGATTACACTCTCATCGTAGGTACAGTAAGTGAGATACGAAAGTATGTTTATACACACACACCATCCAGTTTGCGAACACCACTTCCTGCCTATACCTTTTCAGATAATCGCAATCACTGGCACTATGTGAATGCCATCGATTCTGGTTGGCCCGTTAAAGCGCACCTTCATATTATTCCCCAGTCCGCTGATCCACAGGTTGTTGGTCCACTGAACCTCTGGAGGGCAACCTCGGGTGATGTGCTGGTAATGAGAGCGGCATTCAAGGGCAGCACCGGTGTGGTACGCCTATTCTTCAGGCCATACAGCCAGCCACATTTTGATACGGCTCACAGCATATCGTTTCCCGTTACGGCGGATGGACGCTATCACACCTATCGAATACCGCTGCGCGGTGCACCCGGTTATGCTGGTAGCATGATACAGTTGCGTCTAGATCCCTACGTCGTTAATCCTGCAAACGCATGGATTGACCTTCAGGAAGTACAGCTCATCAATAACGGCGCAGGCGATCAAGACACCCACTAAGCAGACACGGGCGAGTCGATTTGGAGCGCCGTTCTATTAAGGCACATTAACGAGGTCAACCCACTTCTACCAGAACGGCGGAATTAAATAGGACCAGACGCAACCACGGTCTCGCTACATCCTTCTGCTCTGTATCAGCAGAGTCGGCGGATTGTCAACCATTGTCCCGTTACCGGTTCTTGGCGGCTTCGGGTTCGTTCGTGTAACTTGAGCAATCATCCGGCGGGTTCATGCTTGACAAAGGGTTACCGGTGCGGTAGAATTCTCTTGTGTTACGGGGTGTAGCTCAGTGGTAGAGTGCTCGTCTGGGGGGCGAGTGGTCGCTGGTTCAAGTCCAGTCACCCCGATAGTAGATTAGCGTTTAAGCTTCGTTCCGGGACGCTGGTGTAGTGCAGACCAAGCGCACTGTGTGTTCCCGTTAGCCTCGTTACCAGAAAATCACTCCTCTCCTGCTCAACATTCCATCGCTTAAAGTTGGTCTGGTTTCTCACTCAGTTATAAATGTAGCGTGCGGTTTACCACAATCCAACTTAATGCTGATCCAATGTCAGCAATTAAGCGAACAATTACCGGATTGAGTCGTCGTAATTCTATTCTTACAACGCGTGATTTTGCCAGGACTCTTACTTGGATAAACGGTGGATTACAACTAGTGTAATGCAATGAACAGACGACCAACTCGCGATGATGTCGCCCGGCAGGCTGGTGTCTCTAAAACAACGGTTACGTACGTTCTTGGAGACCGGTTCGACGTCGCCATTCCAGAAACCACCAGAGAACGCGTGAAGCAAGCAGCAAACGAGCTTGGGTATAGACCTCATGCTGCGGCGCAGGCATTGGCCAGCGGCAAAACGAAGACGATTACTCTGGCATTTCCCATTCACATTGCGTCTCACTATGCCCATGTGCTGCAGAGTTTCGAGCGGCAGACTAACACTCACGGGTACCACATGGTAACCACTACTATTGGCCACGTAAGTGTTCACAACGTTGGCCCGGATTTAGATGAACTCCTCTCAAGCTTAACCGATGGCATCATCTTTGTGGACATGCCGGGCATGTTTCAGCCTTTCTTTGAGGAGATGCTGCCAGTTCAGAAGGCCGTAGTCTCCGCCGGCGTCTTTACCGTACCGGGAACCGACAGCGTTCGCATAAATCTCGAGCGAGCTTCGCGGGATGCCATGGACCATCTGCTTGCTGGAAATCCTGAGCGCCTCGCCTTCTTTGGAAGTGGCAAAGATATCGATCCAGATAACCCACCTTCATTTGCCTCAAGCAGCCAGATGGATGCACGATTCGCGGCATACTGTCGAGCAATGCGCAAGAATGGTAAGCCGTCAGAAGTCATCACGGGCAGTCCCGGCAGCCGCAGCATATGTCGTAAAGTGATGCGCGAATATATTGAGGAGAACGGGCACCCGGATGCACTTATGTGTATAAACGACGAAATGGCAATCGGTGCGGTTAGGGCATTGAGGGATATAGGGTTGCGTGTCCCCGAGGACGTTCGCATCGTAGGATGCGACGGGTCGGAGGAGGCAGAATATATGTTTCCAGCCCTTTCAACCATACTTCAACCTGTAGACTGGATGTGCAGCGAGGCCTGGAAAATGATGGCCCGTAGACTGGAATACCCCGACGCGCCCCTGGAGTCTATTACCATTGATGCAGAGTTTGCAGCGCGGGATTCCTCTCTTCTCCCCCAATGAGCTCATGGCATAGGCCGTGAGCGTAACGCAGTTGCCCTGCCACCCATAGGTTAAAACTCCACGTTGGTATGGCATGCCCAATCCACAGTGGCTGCTTTAGCAATAACCGAAACAACACCCACATTATTTGCTTTCGAACCCCCTAATCCTGTAGTCGTTTGCAGCGTCGCTGGCGCGGTAGCCAGCACATTCGTGAATATTTATATTTCCTATTGACAAACAGAATAACATTCTGTATCATATTCTCAAATCACTTATTCGAGTCAGTAAACGCATGTACTGGTTCACAAAGAGCTATGAAACGCAGAACAACTCGCGAGGACGTGGCAGTAAAAGCCGGAGTTTCTAAAACTACGGTAACCTATGTGCTAAACCATCGCTTCGACATTGCCATACCGCAGAGTACGAGGATACGGGTGCAGGAAGCCGCCGATGAACTTGGTTACCGGCCACACGCAGCAGCAAGCGCGCTGCGATCAGGTCGAACCCGCACCATTACAGCTGCGTTTCCCATTAAAATCAGTGGCTTTTATGCACACGTTCTTCAGGCCTTTGAACGGGAATGCAACCAACATGGGTTTCACCTCATCACGACTACTATTGGACACATTGGCATGCAGAACGTTGCTCCAGACGTTTGTGAAGTGTTTTCAAGCCTTACCGACGGTGTTGTGATGTTTGATATGCCCGAACCGTTCATACCGCACATAAAGGCGCAGATGAATGGAGATATTCCTGTCGTGTCGGCTGGAATCTTTACCGTCGACGGCACAGACATGGTTCGGGTGGACCTGGCTCCTGCCGTGAAGGTAGCAATGGAGCATCTGCTGGCTTCAAACCCACGGCGCATCGCGTTCCTTGGCCCGGGGCTTGCATCGCAGGAGGAGTTTCCGAAATCATTCGAGCCAGGCGGTAAGCAGGATGTGCGTTGCCATCTGTACAGTCAATTTATGCAACATACAAACCGTCCGCTGGAGGTAATCGCAGGCAGCCCAAGCAGCCGCTCTGCAACTATGGCCTCGCTCCGTAACCACCTTGAAAGTTTTGGTGTACCCGATGCGATTTTCTGCTTTAACGACGAAATAGCTATTGCAGCCAACCGCGTGCTTAGAGAGGAGGGCATACCCGTACCGGATAAGGTGCTGCTTATTGGATGCGATGGGTGTGATGAAGGCGAGTACATATCGCCACCACTTTCCACCATAGTACAGCCTGTGGCCATGCTCTGTTCTGCTGCATGGAACGCCATGGCGGAACGGCTTGCTCATCCAGACATGCCACCTGCTTCCTCAACAATTGAGGCGATATTTCAAAGCAGGGGTTCTTCACAACGCTCATCGGCGCGACCGCAGGACTAGCCTGCCACATCGTTTAGATGTCAACGCTCGGTTGCTCTCAAATCCGACTTGAACCGACTAGAGGAAGGGAAAATATGAACCGCAAAGGTTTCACGCTCATTGAGTTGCTGGTGGTTATCGCAATTATTGCTATTCTCGCCGCAATTCTGTTCCCTGTGTTCGCACAGGCGCGCACCAAAGCCCGACAGGCTGCAGATATTAGTAACATGAAGCAGATTGGCCTCGCAATGATGATGTACATGCAGGATTACGACGAGACTTATAACCCTACCGGAAACGGGGATGGTGCAAACTGTCCGGGCGAGCCCCAGGCTACCTGGGATCTGTGGCCGGCATTAGTCTACCCGTACGTAAAAAACGGAGCGATCTTTGTGTCACCACAGTTTAAGGCACTCGATAACCTGTGGGGAACTACCTGGTACTGCCATGCGCACCTTAAGCCTATGCTCATTAACGGACAGTTCTATATCTCCTATATGATGAACAGCTTTGATACCTGGAGCTGGGTAGATACCACGTGGAAGGATGGCAATAGCAATCATTATGGGTTCCGGTATCTGCCGACGGAAGCTGTTTCAGATGCAGCCGTCGACAACCCGGCTGCAACAATACTCCTTACAAACGGTATCTATACCGACGTCGGGTGGGAACCGTTTACCGACTATTACAATCGTGTTCACCCTACGTCCACAGGTCCTACCTACGTGGGAGATAACTACCAGGCACATACCGCAGACCAGGGGGGTCCCTTCAACCAGCATATTGACATTACCTGGGCGGACGGACATGCCAGTACCAGAATGTGGGGCAGCACGAAGCCTTCGGACTGGACGATTCAAAGTGATGACAATATGTGGACGAATCCCTATATAGGGCATTAGTACCGGTTGCTAGAAACAGCGTAGGGCCAGGAAACAGTTATTACTCTGGCCCTGCCGGCTGCCAAATGAGGACGTGGTAAAAGGAGAAGATATGACTGGTAGAAGGATGTGCAGGTACGCGTTCGGCACAATAGCCTTAGGTGTTGTGGTTGCGTGCACGGGTTGCAGCGGGAACGGAGTCGGCAGCACGGTGCCCTCCCCACCACGAAGTTTGGTGCAGCAGTCACTAACAAAACACGGAGCACCAATAGCGCAGGGCAAAGCAACAACGGCAACTGCGGCAGCGAACAAACCCTAAGCGAAGTCGCGGATTGTAATCAATTCACGCGGTACCAAGGGGCCGTTTTACAGCTTCACAACGACCCCACCGACCAACCAATGGCCGATCCTCCCATCCTGTAGGTTCAGATAAGACACTGCTAGGATGGAATTGGGAACGGCTTTTCACCCGCAAGAAACCGATCTACCCTGTGGCTAACGTCGAGGAGGTATGCCTCGTCGCCGCCGGCAAGTTCGAGGTTCATGTAATCGTCGAAACCAATTTCTTCAAATGCTTTGCGCAGCTCCTGCCAATCAATGGACCCCTCGCCAATGTTGGCCCAATGCCCGTCGGCACCGCCAAAAAGACCCGGTCCACCGCGATAGTCTTTGAGATGTACTTTCTTTATGCGGTGTCCTAATGTGCGCACCCAGTCCTGCGGCCAGCCAAAAATAACCACGTTGCCGACATCGAAGTAAGAGCGTACCCAGCGACTGCGAAACGAGTCCAGATAGGCGGCAAATTCCATGGGGCTCAACAAGAAGTTATTCCAAACTTCCTCCAGGCAGATTGTAATCCCTAGGTGTTCTGCGATAGGCAACAGTCGGCGAATAGCGCTATGAGAACGCCGCCATGCGTCGGCATAGGTAGTCACGGCGTCCACCACGCCTGGCACCAGTAAAATGTCCTCCGCACCGTACGCGTGTGCGCAGTGCAGCGCGTCTACTGCCCCCTTGTAGCATTGGTCCGCCTGTGCAGCGACTGGCGAAGTAAGCGCCGGGCTCCAGCCACCATAGATAACCGAGTGTATGTGGATATTCGCCGCCGTCGCTGCCGATTTCATCCGTGCAATCTCTGTTGCGTCGTTGGTGGGCGGCACTTCCACGCCTGCAAATCCTGTGCGCGCGGCTAACTTCATGCGCTCCTCAACAGTGAGCGAGGACGGCAGCATCGTCCACATCACGGATTTCTTTGGGCCCTTTGGTGATGCTGTATCGGCGGAAGCGGCTGTATCGGTTGCTGCCAGTGCGGTTATTCCGGTCGTCATGAGTAGCTCACGGCGCGAAATGGTGGTGGGTATCCTAGACATTGGGAAGCCTCCACGGCGATCTGTATGGTGGGTGAATTAGGGCATTGGCCTCTCTGTCACCAATCACTTCAAACTTCTGGGCGTCCCAATGTAGCTTCCTGCCGGTATAGAGTGACGTGTGGGCGAGATTCAGGGCAAGGTGCAGCGGCAGGTCTGCTACGAAGTTACACGAAGGCTGTTCCCTAGACTTAATGCAGTTCACCCACTCACGCCAATGACCGGGCGAGTCTGGAACCGACTTGGGATAACCGTCATTCGGCAGCGCCTTTCCGTTAGGATCGATTACATCCCGTACACCATAATCACAGAGCAGGGTGCCCTTCTTTCCATGGAACGAAATACCCAGTTGTCGCTCTTGCCCCATACTGTCTACGCCGAAGTTGTAGTTGCTCTGCTGCATGAGCGTCCACGTCATATTCATGCCGGGATACTCCCAAATCACATCCAGTGTATCAGGCACCGTGGCGATGCTCGTAGTCGCGTATCTCCCACCGCTCGCAGCGACTGTTAGCGGGTGACCAAGCTTCAAAGCCCAAACCGGCAGATCCACGATATGCGGTCCCAATTCGTGCAGCCAGCTATTGACGTAGTCTGCAAAATACCTGTGCATGCCGTCGCGGAAGCGGCCAATGTTAAAGTTCACCTTTGGGGCTGGCCCAAGCCAGAAATTCCAATCCAGGCCCGGAAGCGGCGCCGTGTCCGGTGGATACCCAAGTCCCTCAGAGTTATCGTCCATGGTGCAGTAAATGCGAGCTGCTGTAATGGCACCAAGAGCGCCGCTTCTTACAATGTCAACACACTTGTGGTAGTTCTCCGTGGCATGAATCTGGGTACCTACCTGCGTAACGCGCTTGTACCGTGTAGCAGCTGCTGCCATGGCACGGGCCTCACTGGGGTACCGGCTCATCGGTTTTTCGCAATAGACATCCTTGCCGGCCTCCATGGCCAGAATGGAGATAATAGGATGCCAATGTGGAGGAGTGGCAACAACCACTGCATCCAGGTCCTTCTGCTCTAGTAGCTTGCGAAAGTCGCTATACCCCTTTGCTTTGCCGCCGGTAAACTGGACACCCTGCTCGAGATGCGGGGCGTATACATCGCACATTGCCGCCAGGTTTACATCTGGCATGGCACCGAAAACATGGCAGTGCGCACCAAACCCACGCCCTGCCAGGCCAATGATGCCTATATTCACTTTGTCGTTCGCTGCCACCGGCGTTTGTGCCTGCGCCATCACCGATGGAACAGAGGCAGCCGCGCCGGTAAGAAGCGTGCGCCTGTTAATGATATTAGCCACTGAGTTCACCTCCGTCGCCGTGAAATCTAGCCCTATTACTACTACTGGTTAGACCAAACCGTACTTCAAACAGGATTTGCGATAAACCTCACTTAATCCTCTGCCAATGACCAGAACCGTTCGTTAACAAAACATCATCTGCTCACTCGCTCCGCAAGCCCTAAAGGCTTTCGGGCAAAAAGGTAGGCATAACGATGCCCATTGGCTCATACCACTCCCCAAGACACTGCCATGCATGCAGTTCCACATTCCTTGCGCCCCTGGTGTAAAGTCTGTGCAATAACGTAGAACGCGAGGAGGGCACCAACAGGAGAGGCTGTAGAGGTAGCCGGTGTAGCAGTTCACGGCAGATGAGTGCCTCCGCTGCGTCATCATCAAGCATAAAACCTGGCCCAAGCATACAGTGAGCAGGGTGCGCACACGATGCCAGGAACCCCTTCAGGCGTCCCTGCGTATCGTTCACCAACGAGGTATGCCAAACACCGGAACTGTTGGTTAATATGTGTTCAAAATCTTTGCGCCTGTCTATTCCACACTGTTCAAATTCTAGTTGAGTAATGGCCTCACAGTCACGTAGATGAGCGTCGCGTAGTTCGCCAAAGCTGTTTAACCCGGACTGCAGCCGGGTTGCGTCAGCTGGCAGAAGCATATCCTGGTATACAGCGCGCGGTACAAATCCTGCGCGGTTGTAGAGAGAGAACGAATCGAGATTCAGGAGGCTTGAAACCAGCCGTACTGGCAGGTTCTGCTGCTTGCCCAAGGCGATGACTGCATTGAGCAGCTTCCTGGCTGCACCTTGTCCAAAGTAGTCGGGGTGTACATTCAGGATTCCAAGGGAGATGTGCGTGGGTCGTGGGTGGTAGAAGCAGGATGCAGCAATTGACCTGGTAGTATTGACGCGAAGCAACAGGCAGCAGCCTGGGTCCAATGCTTCGTATTCACGGCAAAAGATCAAGGCGTCGTCGGGCTCGCAACTAAATACACCGCTACCGGTGTGTTCTTTGTACCAATGATTTGTGGATGTATAAATTAACTCACCGACTTCATTAAAGTCCGCAGCGCCCATCCTGTCGATACTGAATTCTGTCAAGTTTAACCTCACCATGAGAGGATTTATGTCATATTCCACACCTTGTATTCAGCATCCTTCACCAATGTCGATAGGCATGGCATATTTGTCGACCGGCTACTGAAAATTGGTTCCATAATCGCTTTAGGCCAGGGAACGTCAGGTCGAATCCAACCCAACGGCGTACCGTGCTATACTGATTGCAACATTCCCGGTGGACCCTATGAAGATCAACTCACTTTTAGCAATTGTGTTGCTTTCATCACTGTGCCGCGCATCAACCGCATCTCAGCCTGTTACAACATCCCCAGCAGAGGTCTTACGGCAATGCCAGACGATGTACGCGGCGCTGCATTCCTACAGTGAAACTGCCAATGTAACTGTGCACTCTCCCTCTGGTGTGGTACAGCAGCGAATTCAACTACGAGTGATGAAGCCGAATTACCTCTTCATTTCTGTGACCGCGGAAGGCGGGACGAGAGAAGTGTGCAGTAACGGAAAGCAGTTTACAGTCTACGCTCCGTCGGTCAATCGCTACACCATGACGCAAACAGCACCTACGCTGCCAGGCGTACTAAAACTGCTGGCCGCACATGCCCAAATGGGAACAATCCTGAACGGTCTTTACTTTGTTGCTGGAGGCACGCTGCCACACGGCGTCTCTAATTTGAGGCTGGTGAGAACTGAACAGGTTAAACGGCACGAATTTGCTACCGTAACGGCAGTCATACTCGCGGGTAAATCAAAATTACATGCGAAATCCGTAGATGTTAATTGGACGTGGTTCATTAATACGGCTACCCATGAGATAATGCGAACCGATGCACTTTCGTCGCCTTTTACTATCATCATGCCGATTCTTTCTAAATCCAAGGGCAAAATGGTGGGCCACTCTGTTAAAATGCACGTAGAAGTGCACAGCACAGTCGTAAAAGCAGCGCTTAATCCGTCACTACTTCCCTCGGCTTTTGTGATACACATGAAGCCGGGCGCACAACGGGTAGGTAGTCTCAGCGCGGGCCGATGAGGAATTATTCGTGTACGGAATTTTAACTGCAGCCATAGTCGCTGCGCTGCTAGTAGGTGCACTGACGCCTGCGGTCAAGCGTTGGGCGGAAAGAATCGGGGCTGTGGACCAGCCTTCTGCCCGGCGCATTAACACGACACCAATGCCCCGACTTGGGGGTGTCGCGATTCTGGCTGGTTTTCTGGTTGCGGTTATTCTAACGGTCACGGTACGGCAAATCTCAAGTGGACAGCATAACTGGACGCACGAGGTAGTGGGACTGCTTGCCGCGGTGGTCTTCGCTGCTCTATTGGGTCTAGCGGACGATCTTAAAGACTTGTCTGCGAAGTGGCAGGCGCTCGGCCTGGTAGCCATTGGCGTTATTCTGTTCCTGTTCGGGGTTAGGATTGAGGGCATATCTAACCCCATTGCAGGGCCTCTCCCTGCGCATTACAACCCGGATGTCTACTGGCACGCGTTAGCCCCGCCTATTTCGCTGGTATGCACGGTAGTGTGGGTATTTGTCGTGACGAAAACTGTTGACGCGATAGACGGAGTAGACGGCTTGGCTGCTGGCGTGTGCGCCATAGCCGCGGCAACCTTGGCACTAATGTCTGCTCAGTTGCACTCCGCCGATGGTCCTACATTACAACGGTACGATGGGCCAACTCTCGCTCTCATTGCTGCCGCTTTGATGGGCGCATGCATTGGCTTCCTACGGTTCAACTACCACCCTGCGCGCATCATTATGGGAACCTCCGGCGCATGGGTACTGGGCACTGCCCTTGCGGCAATCTCGATTCTTGGCGCCTTTAAGATGGCCACAATCCTCTCTGTATTCGTGCCGGTACTTGTTCTGGGAGTGCCGCTGTTTGATTACATGCATGTGCTTACTCGCCGTGTGATAGCCCATGCTCCACTTACAAAAGCCGATAAGCGCCACCTTCATCACCGCCTGTTAGAACGCGGATGGACCCAACGCCAGGTTACCATGTTTATCTATGGCCTGGCTATAGCACTCTGCCTGGCTGCATTTGCGTTGTTTCAGGCCAGACACCAGATTAGATAGAGCTAGAGACCAGTTGGGTGATCTATAAAGATAGTGGTAATGCCCATCACTTTCTCCAGGTGTGCCGCCAGTGCCTTTAGCCCAACTGTTTCCGTAGCGTAGTGCCCACAGTAGAGCAGATTCATGCCCAACTCCTCTGCCTGAAGGAACGAATGGTGGGGTCCTTCTCCGGTTATGAGCGTGCATATTCCGCTGAGACGCGCCCTGTCCACCCAGTCAGCCCCACTTCCGGTAAGCACTCCAACTCGATGTAGCTGTGCTGGACCACCCCGAGCAATAATGGGTTCTATATTTAGCAGATTTGCTAACCGATCGCGCAAATCCGCCAAGGTGATGGAGCAGTCAGCGTATACTCCAATATTTACGCCTTCCAGCGGCGCCCATCGGCCAGAGGGTGACAGCCCAAGCTGCCTGCAGAGCACCACATTATTCCCCACCTCCTCGTGGGCATCCAAAGGTGTATGGCAGGAGTAAAGCGCCATGTTACTGCGAATCATTAGCGCAGTTTTGCGGTAGGCCGCGCCCACCAGCCGCTGTTTGCTTCCCCAAAATAGACCGTGATGTACGATGAGCAAATCCGCATGCCATTCAGCGGCCTTCGCAATGCTCGCCTCGCACGAGTCCACGGCGAAGGCAACACGCGAAACATCTCGGCCACCCTCTACCTGCAGGCCATTCAAGGCATCCTTCCAGTCTGGCACATCGGCCACGTGAAGATACTCATCCAGATAGGCTCTCATCTCATCAAGCTGTACCATAATTCGGTGTCCTTATTTGCCATCAATAAACCGGTATCTCAAAATAAACCACGCTATGGAACAAATTCATTGGTTAGTATTAAAACCTGGTTGGTTATTGTGAGGTCTTATGGAAGAGTACCTGTTAACACCGAACGAATTCGACCTGTTTCGCAAGCTTATCCACAAAAAGATCGGTATTTCACTAGCAGATGGTAAGCGCAATCTGGTACAGTCGCGCCTAAGAAAGCGCCTGGCCCACCACCAACTCCCTACCTATCAAGCTTACTACGATTTACTTATTAACACCCCAGAAAGCGATGCCGAATGGACAGACTTCATTAACTGCGTCACCACAAATAAAACGGATTTCTACCGTGAAGCGCACCACTTCAAATTTGTAACAGATCAAATTATTCCTGAGGCGATAGCCAACTCAAAAACTCCTTCTGGTAGCCCACGATTACGGGTATGGCATGCCGGATGCTCCAGTGGGGAAGAACCGTATACCCTCGCCATTACACTTCAGGAGGCGCTTCAGGGCAAAGGTACGTGGGACGTAAAGCAGCTTGCCAGTGATATCGACACACAAGTACTTGCACATGCCGCTGAAGGAGTGTACGATATCGACCGTGTTTCTCCCGTTCCCGCGGCTCTACTTAGCAAATACTTCCTGCGCGGTACAGGGTCCAACAGCGGCAAAGTACGGGCCAAAGCCATCCTGAGGGACCAGGTCGCCTTTAGGCAAATCAACCTGCTGAGTTCACCATGGCCGTTCTCTGCCAAAACCCAGTTTGATATTATCTTCTGTCGCAACGTCGTCATCTATTTTGACAAACCTACCCAGCGTAGGCTAGTAGAGCGGTTTACGCAGGTGCTTCGGCCAGGTGGTTACCTATTTCTTGGTCATTCTGAGTCCCTGCTTGGTATTTCGGATTCGTTCGAATCGCTGGGTCGCACCATATTTCGCCTACCTGCAGGCACCCCCATGAAGCTGGCAGCGTGAGCAGAGGCATTAAGGATGAGCTGCAGGGCCGCTCACTCCATTCAATACATATAGGTGGCGTATTTGCGAGCCATGAACCGGCGGTGGTGCGAACCGTTCTGGGCTCGTGTATCGCGGTCTGCCTGCTAGACCCGTTTGCACTCGTGGGTGGTATGAACCATTTCATGCTTCCTGAATCTAGTAGCGGTGAAGCGGTGAGCGCACGGTATGGGGTGCATGCCATGGAACTGCTCATTAATAACTGCATGAAAATGGGTGCGGACCGCTCAAGGCTGCAGGCTAAAGTTTTTGGTGGCGGTCATGTATTGAGAATAAGAGAAAGTGACGATAATGTACCTCAGAGGAACATTCGCTTTGCTCTGCAATTTCTAGAAACTGAGGGAATCGCCATACTCGCTCAGGATGTGGGTGGGTATGCCGCACGCGAGGTTTTTTTCTTCACAGACTCGGGCAGGATCCTTCTAAAACGGCTAGCCAGTACCGGCCTTACCGGTGACGAGCTGAAGGAACTGGAACAAGAAGAAAGAACGAGCAGGGCACGTTCGAAACAGGCAGCACAGGTGGATGACAGCAATATAACGCTATTTTAGCAGAAGTATGTTCTATATGAACCGTGGCTGAAGGTAGCAACATGTTCAGGAGTTAGTGTCGATGCCAGGCAAATCAATTCGGGTGCTTATTGTGGATGACAGCGCGTTAATGCGCAAGCTGCTCACAGAAATGTTATCGTCAGATCCCAGCATTGAAGTTGTAGGCACAGCCCCAGATCCGTATATTGCACGTGACCGCATTCGTGAGCTTCAGCCGGACGTGATGACGCTTGACGTAGAGATGCCCCGAATGGATGGCATTACGTTCCTGGAAAAAGTGATGACGGTACATCCGATGCCGGTTGTTATGGTTTCAACCCTCACGCAGAAAAACTGCGACATCACTATGAAGGCCCTTGAAATTGGTGCGGTAGACTTCTTCTCCAAACCGACAATCGATACCGCAACAGGGGTGGTAGAGAATGCCGCTATTATTATTGAGAAGGTAAAATCCGCGGCGGTAGCGCGTATCGCACCACGCACTGTTCCTGTAAACCGCCCCCCTATCACGGCATCTTTTAACGCAGGGTACCGAACCACCCACCAGCTTATTGCAATTGGTGCATCAACCGGTGGCACCGAGGCTATTCGAGAAGTGCTGGTGCAACTACCTGCGGACAGCCCTGGTATTGTAATCGTGCAACATATGCCGCCTGGCTTCACTGCATCGTTCGCCAACAGGCTAGATGGGTTATGCGCTATTCGGGTGAAGGAGGCACAGGACGGTGACCGGGTCATTCCAGGACAGGCACTTCTAGCACCCGGTAATTTCCATATGGCTCTTCGTCGATCTGGTGCCGACTTCAGCGTGCGAGTGTATAGCGATGAGCCTGTAAATCGGCACAGACCGGCGGTCGACGTACTGTTCAACTCCGTAGCGGAGGGTGCCGGCCACAATGCAGTAGGAGTGCTGCTTACTGGAATGGGAGATGACGGAGCGCGAGGGCTCAAGAAAATGCGTGACGCCGGTGCGCACACAATCGCACAAGACGAGGCGAGCTGCGTGGTGTTTGGCATGCCACGGGAGGCCATTCTGCGAGGCGGTGCGGAGCATGTACTTCCGCTAGGAAAAGTAGCGTCCGAGATGCTGCGCCTGGCAGGTTCACCCAATGTCCACCCTCAAAAACTAGGATCAGTAGCCTAGCCACGGGTTATGGCCCATACGCCATTCCTGCTGTTGGCCACCCCCAAGCAACAAAATCAGGCTATAGTTCATTCGTAATGGCTATTGAGATGGCGCAAATCAAACGAAATAGCTTTGTCTAAATTCCACCGGTCGTCCCGACGTGAATGAGATTAGCGCGTTGGCGATAGTGGATTTTATTCACGACAATTAAGGCAGAACTCAGAACAGCGAGATGCGCCCAGGTCAAGTCAACCATAATGCGCGTTACACACCAGTCCGGTGGCGAATCCAATTTTGGCAACTCCTCTTCCATAGCTCTACATAATTGAGTGAATGGCAGAATAATAATAAGCCGTCTGGCTGCCGAAGTGCCCCCATATTGCTCACCAGTTAGCGCGCCGCCGCTGCCTTGCCCCATGCGCTGGTCATCACCGTTATACGCGTAGTTTACCACCGAACCACCAGGCTGAACGATAGACGATAACGCTGCAAACTCCGACGGGTGAATGTGTAGTGCTCCGCACTGAGCTCTAAAGCAAGTCTACTAGATGTTCCACGGTACCGTCACCACCTATGATCTCCCCGTTAAGACCGGTGAAGCCCTCCCTTATTCCGTCCTGCGCTGGTGGAGAGTTGGAAGGGCCCGTGCCTTCCGTTGGATTTGTAACATGTTCAATGAGACGATCTAACTTCTGATTCATCTCATACATCATCTGCCTACATAGGCCGATATCACGTCTAAGTTCGTCGATTTTGGCGGCTATTCTGTCCAATCTGGCGGCTATATTGTTCTCAGCTTTATCGGTAGACTTTTCTACGCCATGTTTACTTTTAGTGTTCTTCCGCCACATTTTGCCGACTCCTTCCTTGATCTTATCTATCCCAATATCGCAGGCAACATCCTTAGCTCCGTCTACGATGTCTTTCACCACGGAAACAGCCCCGTTGGGTCAAGGCGCACAAGTGGGTTGTTGTCACAGTAGGCGTACCAGTTGCTGCCTGCCTGCGCCGGGTCGCTGCTAACGAACCGCCCTATACTCGCATCGTAGTACCGGTGGCCAAGCAGCAGCAGCCCGGTGGCCGCGTCCGCCTGGTAGCCGCTGGTACCCGCAAACTGAACAGGGGTTGCGGTGCTGCCGCTGCGCGTGAGCGTTTCGGAAATTTACAGTATCTTTGGAGCAACGATGTTATCGTAGACAGAAAACTCGTGAGGGTATTTTATTCCAACCCACTCGCGTGTCCCATTAATCTCGCCTTCAACAAGGAACGGTAAATCATATTTCGGTAATTTGTAAGGCAAGAAATGTAGCACCCAGCGGCTCCGGCTATTTGCGTACTGACCATGATCTCCAATACAGATCAATCTGTCATCTTCAACTATCGGCCACAACATATAATTGTAGCACTCGACTTCGCCCGGCAGGTGCTCCGTGACTTCAAGGGTGAGCTCAAGGTGGGCCGAAGTGTAATTCGCTAATTTCTCGATTTCATCGTCCTTAAACAGGCTATCGGCATACCTGTCGATCCTCGCTCGGCGGACATCACCCCCTGGTATCGTGAATGTGTTGGATGGGTAGGTAAAAGCTTTGAACTGGTTCTGGATCGAGACCAAACGTTGAGAAGCGTATAGCCACAATATCTCGACGTCATGAATTACATTTACCTCGTCTAGTTGAAGCTTTGGTAATAATGATTTAGCGCGAAAAAGCATAGTCATGGTCCTTATGCGGTGACAAACCGGATTTTTCCCCAAACAGAAAAGGGCAGGTTGTAGCCAGGATATTGACTTAAACGTATAAGTTGGAAAAAATTCACAAAATAAAATTGATGATATTCCCCAATACATAGCGTCCATGGTCGCGTACTGGTTGCAACCGATTTGAAATGTAGTGTGGGTGGAAACGTTTGTGACTCGCGCACCTTGTCAACATGGTAATGAAATTGGTTACCGACAGCATCAGCTTGCAGCTCGAACTCGGCGTGCCATCCCAGGGAATTCTCCAAATAGGCAGTTAATGCCATGATTTCATCCTTGCAAAAATAGCTGTCAGTAACCCATCTCATCCATGCCCTTTTGTTGTTATCCATGTTTTCGTAGTCGGCTACCCACTTGTCGTAAGGTGCGGAATTATCTGTCCGCGCGCCAACTCTATACCAATATACTGTAACTTCGTCATCTGGGAACCGCCTGCCAGGAATATTGGCAAGAATGGTGCTAGAGCACCGATAAAGTTCATATTTATCCATTACTCAACCCTTAAGGGGCGATCCCCAACGCAATCGCCCCCAATGAATGCGACTTAAAGTGCTTCAATAAATCCCTCGTCAATTAGTTCCTGAACGGTTTTTGGTAGTTCGTACTGCTGCCCACCTCCTGGACAATCATGTGGGTCTACTGTGCCCCAGTTGCTCCAGGGTGCAGCCGTACCCATATTTGTTCCAGGGATCGGTCTGACAACCCTTAGCTTTGTCGGTGGACACTCCTCCTTCCATCCAGGGTTATCGGGCGGTAGTGAAACTTCCCCGGGTGTAACGTCCGGGTCCGTAATCCACCGGCCATCCATACCACCATACCTCCAATATTCTCCCGGTGGCAGTTCTCCATTTGTTGGCCCGGTTTGCCATGCGTTTGGAGGGTAGTTGATACCACCGGTACAGTTATTGTGTACCCAGAGCCCAGCTTTGCCAACAAAGTAGGTATGGGTGCCGCTACTTCAAAGTTGTAGACGGTCTGCAGCTTGCCGGTGGCGTGCTCAGTCTCCAGCCGAAGTGCTGGCCCTGCGCGCGTTACATTCTGGCAGCATATCGCAAGACGGCCGGCGGGCACAAAGCCTACGCCTGCTACAAAGAAAGGATGCCCTGCGGTTGTAGTTATCCTCTCGCCATCGCTAAACCTTAGGGCGAGCGTTGGGCTCGTATGCCTGTAGAGCTGCAGAACCTTGCCACCACCAAGTGGGCTACGCGCCGCAAGCGTTGCGCTTTTGGCAAAGGCATCATAAAGCAGCGCGCCACCACTGCCTTGCAACACGCGCTGGTCATCACCGTTATACGCGTAGTTTACCACCGAACCACCAAGCTGAACGCTGGACGTTACACAGTTGAGTAGGAACAGGCGCGATCAATGAGATAGCCATCTTCTAAGCCATCGTTGTGAAACTGCAGAATTATTTCATAACCCAACAACTAACCATCTCAACCCAACGCAAACTGGAGAAGCTCTCATTGAACCAGCTGGTCGAGGCAATAAAATCTGCGGCGCGATCTGCGGCGCGTTGGATTACACCCACGTCAGTGTCGAATTTTGTAATAGCCGAAACTATTCGCCCGTCAGCCTCGAGTACAATCACGTAATCGTACACGGCCAACGCACTTTCAACAAACTGATGATGTTGAAGATTGCGATTTATGGCCGCGAATAATTCCTCCGAAGCGGGTAAGGCCACTGAGCGTTGAGACAGAAATAGTGCTACGCCGCTGTCAGCCAGATTTTTGCATATCAACAGAGACACGTCGCTAGATGATACAGCACTACCGGGAAACATGGTATCGGAAATGTTAGTAAGAAATGGCCATGTCGGAACCTGCTGGGTAGACTCGTTAGCCTTTGCATAATTGTGCCTATACCAGAAGTGGCCCTTCCAGACTTGCAGAGGCACCGGCAGAACGAGGTGGTCCAAATGCCGTTCACTGATAAATTGCCACGTCCAATTCCTAGCTACATCGCCGAAAAATAGCGCGGATCCGTGCAATTCCGCCAAGAGAACCGATAGAAAAAGGCGATAGGGTTCAAATGCTAGGTCGTCACCGTAAGAACCTTGTTTTTGATTGTGCCTAGATATATTCAGCCCATATACTCTCGTTACTTTTAACGACCTGTCCTCTGTAGTTTCGACGCGAAGGATATTGGATTTAGTAACTTCTGATTGCACTCCTTGGACACCCGGCCCCGATGTAGATGGTTGCGGCAAGCCCAAGCCTTCGGCGCCAACTGTATTGAGGATAGCTGACTTCACATTACAGACCTCAGATGGATATAGACGCAAACACCCAGTATTGAAGTCCCACTTAAGATCGTCTCTGTTCGCAACAAACCAAGGCAGGGATGCAATGTAATTAGCGGCGCGCGAACATGCCTGCTGAATGACCTCGATGTCAGCCTTAACTTTGGTAATAACTGAAATATAATAACCATCATAGGACGAAACAAGTATGTAATCATACAGTGACAGTACGCGCGATATGAATTCGTCGGAACTTGCTCGGCTATCCAGCAACTCCCGCATCACCGCAATGTCTGCTGGCTGCTTTGATAGAAACAACGCTATGCTATCATATAAGAGGCCATCAAAAACAAAGCTCCACGCATTGTGTTGGCTCAGCCGATCATCCGTGAGCAATTGCTTAATGTCCTTGCAGAAGTACGACTGTTCTACCACAGCGCCCTCACCAGTAACTACCTGTGTTGTTGGGCGGGCTGGAAAAAACTCACGCTGCAGGACCGATATCAAAACGGGCTCGAAGAGGTCCTCCACACGATTTTCCACAATGTGGCTGTGGAGAACATCGACTGTCATAAGGAATCCGAAGAGCGCTGAGCCACATAACGTGGAAAGCAATTCGCCGATGAATTCTCGGTAAGGCTGATTTACAATAGCAGCTAGATCCTCGTAACCCTCTGCATTGTGATGCAAAACGTTTAAGCCATCTATTTCGACTACTTGATAGCCCGCCTTATATTCAATCTTTGATCGTATTATATCCATTTACAATCACCCTTAGCACCTGATAAACTGTACCAGGTTCACCTGGTACATACTGCAGTGAGTTGACATCGCATTTCATCTACAAGACCAATCGACCTGTCGTTGAATCTTATGAACGGCGTTTGATCGGCAATAACATTCCCAAAATAAACGAGAGCACAGCGCACGCTTAGCTCAAGCGGCGCTGCCGGTGATCACAATGGCTTCAATACGCAGCTTGAAATGAAAAAACACGGCTTTGAACTGGAAAATGCATAGCGTCATGACTAATCCGCATCTCGGATGAAAGATGCTGGAAGGTACAAGGCATCCACCAGTGATACCGCTAGGTTGTCGTAAATGGTCAGTGAGCCCGTGGAAATGAACTCATTGAAATGCGTTCGCTCGCCAATGAGGTGCATAATTTGGAGCCGGCTACTCTGTTCTTAGCGAGGAACAGTGTAATGCTGTGATATTTGAGCCATTGAATATCAAGTTTCAAACCGCAGGGCTACGCTTTGTGCAAACGATCGCAGTCGACGGTAACGGCTAGTCAGAAACCTTGGTGCTTGGTGCCGTTCCCTGTGGCAAGTCTCCACCACTCTCAGGGAACGGCAATAAATACCTCTCCGCTCCAAACCGGGTAACTGCCGGCCGTCGACTTAAGGGTGTTAAAACAATTCCCCTCCCCCGCCGCTACCTTCATCCGGATAGAGCATGGGGTCGTCACTTGTAGGCGCTCCGTCCCCACCTAAACCGGCGGGATCCGTGCCCATGTAAGGATTCGGAGGCGGTGAAGGATTAGCAACATCCCGCGGGATAGGATCCGACGCTGGATCCAGATATTCCGGGCTTTCGACTGTAGTCTCAGGTCTCATATCTGCAACTTGCATTTTGTATTTCGACCCATCAGGAGGCGTTTCGATCCCAACGATTGGTGTCCTAATAATCCAGTGATAATGGTCATGCCCTCGCTCCCCTGGTGCACCCGGTTCACCAACATGGAATTCTAGTTCGATGTTAAAATCACCTCCGGAAATCCATCGTCGGTACCGATCATCCCCATCCTGACCATGTTTTATAAGCGTAAATCCTGGCAGTTCAAAAGGACCACCAGGCAGACAGGCCACAAACCGCTTGTTACGTCCAGTCGGATCCACCGAACCAAGCGGGTTGTTGTCGCAGTAGGCGTACCAGTTGCTGCCTGCCTGCGCCGGGTCGCTGCTAAGGAACCGCCCTATACTCGCATCGTAGTACCGGTGGCCTAGCAGCAGCAACCCGGAAGCCGCATCCGCCTGGTAGCCGCTGGCGCCCGCAAACTGCACAGGGGTTGCCGTGTTGCCGCTGCGCGATAACGGCTCGCCAAACGCATCGTAAACCAGCGAGTCAGTCGCTACGCGGGTGTTCGCGTATAGATTATCAAAACGGCTTAGCTGCCCCGAAAAATCATTTCCTGGTCCGATTTAAGGCTTTTTTTAAACTTGTTTCGAAGGACCACAAACACAGAACAACAAATGTAATTTGAAGATCCATATTGCAAAGCACGTAGGGACACAGGTGAGCAACGAGCAGCATTGCAACGATGAGCACGCACATCCGCATACCTACAACAAGTGCTACTGAACGTGCGATGAATATGAATCCCAAAATCGCGCCACTTTCGCCCACTTCGTTGTAAGATCGTACAATCGCTACATAGGTAGGTCCGCGGTCCCCGTCCCTACGGTCTACAAAGCGCTCCCTACCAACAAGCGTAGCGGACATCCAGAGCATTGCACCAGCTAACCCTACGCCGAGAAACCTCCCAAGTGGAGATTTAGCCAAAATTCCCGGTGCGACCGTCCTGACGTACAACGGATCGATATCGGCGAATATTGGCCCAAATGTTAAGATCATTAAAGCGATCACCACGAGACCCCATATCGCACCTAAAAATGTTTCGTTGATTTTACCGATCGAGTCCGATCTGAATTCCGGACGAAGGTTTACTCGTTGCATAGGACGTGCTTCAATTATTCCTCAATGTTGATGAATTAAAGTTAGACAGCTTGTTCGAACTGGCAGCGAACGTGTAATGTGACCCGCGCACAAATTCCGGGGAGTTACCAAACAAACCACAAATGCCCCAGATTGGTTCTAACGGCTGTCACCCAGAAGTAGTGCCGTCCCCAAACAATGCCCCACGCTGGCACTGCAGTACAATAAGTGAAATGGCGGTGCAATTACATCCTATTCAAGTTCCAACCGCGAATTCATTTGGAGTTTCACCGATTAGACCGCGGCAATAATCTCTGCCACTACCTCGACATCGCCGAGGATCTCCGCACCGGTATCCACACCACCTTCCGGGCCTACGATTGCGCCGCCATCGCCGTCGTTACCACCGCCATCGTCATCGTTGTTGCCATCACCACTGTTATTTCCGCCATTTCCGTTGTTTTTGGGTCCATTCCAAATGCTCTTATCTGGTTCATCAGGTACCAAACGGGCCACCCACTTGCCTATCTTCTCAAGTGCGGGACCAAGGACCTTGTGCACGATATACGCGCCACCAAGCGCTTTACCCGCTTTTATCCACCAAGGATCCAGCCCCGTGGGGTCAAGGCGCACGAGCGGGTTGTTGTCGCAGTAGGCGTACCAGTTGCTGCCTGCCTGCGCAGGGTCGCTGCTAAGGAAGCGCCCTATACTCGCGTCGTAGTACCGGTGGCCTAGCAGCAGCAACCCGGAAGCCGCGTCCGCTATCGCCGCTGGTGCCCGCAAACTGAACAGGGGTCGCGGTGCTGCCGCTGCGCGTGAGCGTTTCGCCAAAGGCATCGTACTGCAGCGCGTCTGTCGCTGCGCCGGTGCTGCCAGTAATGCCGCGCGTACTGCCCAGCGCATCCGCTGC
>JAJYCW010000027.1 GCA_021777995.1 bacterium | reverse complement strand
AACCGCCTGCGCCGCTCTATGGTTCAGCTAATAATTTTTACCGATAAATGCAACGGCTAGTGCGACCAGGAAAAAAACCCCACCCCCCTCTACCACCCCCCCCCCCCCCCCCCGCGGCCCCAAGCGAGGTGTTATTGGCCAATGGCGATGAAGCTTTTACCAGGCGATTTTGTTTATTATCATTCATGTTTCTCAGCCCACTTTAGCAATGATTTGACAATGTGTACAACAAACAACGAATGTACGCGCACCTTATCATAACTACTTATTTTTGTCAAGTTATTTTTTAGATGGCTGCCAATAGTTTTAAATCATATCCCCGTGCCCAATTCAACCTGCCTGCCTCGATGTAACGGCAATAGACTCTCGAACCGACCAGGTTCTGAATTCTAAGGTCATTTGCGCTCCAATTCACCCGCAATGCGGTAGAGCCTCTTTATTGCGTAATTAGCCCAATATTTGCATGGGTACACACATCAGGCGTCCTGTTTGGGTGCCGGTCCACAGTTTTAGCCCCGGAAACGTAAGCTTGGAATGATGGTGGTGGGCGTTTGCTCTAAATCTGCCTTATTATAATGATAATGGTTTCACACCATTGATTGCACGTGGTGATTGCCGGGGCTAATGGAACCATCACCCACATACATTAGTATAGTCATATAGATTGAGTGTATTACAGGCAAGTCTTGCAAGCACAAATTTTCTGTTTGTGCCATAATCTGCCTGATCATTACAAAACGCATAAGCGGTAAGTGCCGCAAGAGAAACGATATGGAAACCAAAAATCTCGCTAATATCCTGGATGAAACCACAGAATCTGTTCGCTCCGACGGAGAAATCTCTCGCGAAGGGAATGTAGTAGTACCTGAAGTGCTGTGCCTGCTGCCGTTGCGCGAAGTTGTGGTTTTCCCTGCTCTCATGGCGCCGCTTTCTGTAGGGCGCGAGAGTAGTGTACAGTTGGTCAACGATAGTATGCACGACGGAAATAGGCTGTTAGCCGTAGCTTGCATGCGTGACCCTACAGTTGATAACCCAACGCTGGAACACATTTATTCTATGGGTGTAGTGGTAGCCGTGCGCATGATGACCCAGACAGCCGAGGGAATACGAATCATTGTTCAAGGGCTTCACAGGTTCGCCATTGAAGAGGTGGTGCAAACATCACCTTATCTCAAGGCCAAGGTAAAGCTTCTAGAAGACGAGCCCATTTTAGAAGCCGACGCCATGGAAGTAGAGGCGTTGCGCCGAAACATTGGCGAGATGTTTAGCAGAATCGTCCAGTTGTCGCCCGACCTGCCGGATGAGATGCAGAATATGCCCTCTAACGTGCATGACGCGAGTACACTGGCAGATCTCGTTGCGGCACAAGCGCCGCGCCTTACGTATCAGGAACGCCAGGAGGTTCTGGAACTGCTTAACGTGAAGGCACGCATGAACCGGCTCATGCAACTGCTCGCACGCGAGCTTCAGGTGCTGGAACTGGGTAGCCGCCTACAGTCTGAAGTGGTACAGGAGATGGGCAAAACCCAGAGAGAGTACTACCTTCGTGAGCACCTGCGGCAAATACAGAAGGAACTAGGTGAGGGCGACGACCGCACGCAGGAGATTGATGAACTAAGGGCACGCATTAACGACGCCGGCATGCCAGAAGAGGCGCATAAGGAAGCTGAGCGCGAACTAGACCGCCTTTCCCGGATGAACCCTGCTGTGCCGGACTACAACGTGGCTCGCACCTATCTAGACTGGATGGTGGCGATGCCCTGGAAATCATCCACCACCGACAATCTGGATATACCCTCTGTAAAGGCCGTGCTAGATGAGGACCACTATGGCCTAGAGCGGGTAAAGGATCGTATTCTGGAATATCTTGCGGTAAGGCGCTACAAACCAGACGGCACAACTCGTCAGCCCATTCTCTGCTTTGTTGGGCCTCCAGGCGTTGGGAAAACGTCGCTGGGCCGGTCGATTGCACGGGCACTAGGTCGCAAATTTGTGCGTATGTCACTGGGCGGTATACACGATGAAGCCGAAGTGCGAGGGCATCGCCGCACCTACATTGGCGCTCTACCGGGGCAGATTGTACAGGGGATTAAACGGGCCGAAAGCAACAATCCTGTGTTCATGATGGACGAAATCGACAAGGTACATTCTGATTTTCGCGGCGACCCCAGCAGCGCACTGCTGGAGGTACTAGACCCTGAGCAGAATTCTACCTTTAGGGACCACTACTTGGATGTTCCCTTTGACCTAAGCAATGTACTCTTCATTACAACAGCAAATGTGCTCGACTCCATCATTCCGCCACTGCGCGACAGAATGGAAGTGATAGAGATTGCTGGCTACACAGAAGAAGAGAAGATTGCTATCGCGCGTACTCACCTTGCCCCACGGCAGGCGGCGGAACATGGCATCGAGAAGCGTATAACGTTTACGCGAGAAGCGCTTCAAGCCCTGGTACGCGGCTATACACGGGAAGCTGGCGTTCGCAACCTGGAACGCGAGATCGCGAATATCTGCCGTAAGGCTACACGCGAGTTCGTGGAGGGCAAAGCGAAGAAGACCCGCGTTACGCCGACGGTGGTAGCCCGATTCCTTGGTGCACCGCGATTCGAGAACGAGGAGGCGCTGGAACGCGTGACCCGCCCAGGCGTTGCAACAGGTCTCGCATGGACCCCTGTAGGGGGTGACATCATGTTCATTGAAGCGGCAGCCATGCCGGCTCCTGGCAACAGGCCGCCAGTGCTAACGCTAACCGGACAGCTTGGCGACGTCATGCGTGAAAGCGCACAGGCTTCGTTATCCTGGGCGCGCGCACATGCAGCGATGTTTGGGGCTCCTGCCGCGTTTTACGAGCGAAATGATGTTCACATTCACGTACCTGGTGGCGCCATTCCCAAGGACGGGCCATCGGCAGGTATTGCAATGACTACCGCACTCGTTTCGCTGTTCAGCGGAAGGTTAACAAAGCCGCTTCTTGCCATGACGGGCGAGATCACTTTAAGCGGCAAGGTTCTGCCAATTGGAGGGGTAAAGGAGAAAGTACTGGGTGCAAAACGGGCTGGTATAAAGACGGTTCTTCTTCCCGAAAAGAACCGGAAGGACCTTATGGAAGACCTGCCCGAGTCCATCAGGAGTGAAATGACATTCCATTTCGTGAAGGATATGGATCAGGTTCTTGAGCTTGCCCTTGAACCGGAGGCTGGAACAGTGCGCAAACCTCGCCGGTCATCTGGCGTGGGTGTTGGTAGTGGTACCCAGGTACCACACAATCCTGCACACACGGTGCACTAGCGGTTCCTTCTTAAATCTGGTGAAGATAACAGGCGGCAGCCTGCCCCACAGGGCAGGCTGCCGTTTAACGTTGCACCTCGCAAACTACCTGTCAATAGGCTGGTAGCTACCTGCCTCTGGCTGGGCACTTTACGATATTGGCATTAGTTACATCAAGGCAGGAGTTATCACTCTCGTTGATGAACTATTATAAGCAATTCGTGGAGGGCGGAGGCCGTAGCGATGCGATATTTTGTAGGAATAGACAGCGGACACACCTGTACGACTGCGGTAATTGCAGATGATACGGGCAGCCTGCTGGGCATGGGTCATACAGCCTCCATTGGCACGATTCGCGAGCCAGCCGATGCAGAACGAGGGCGAAGGTTGGTAGCGGAAGCCCTGGTGACAGCCACGAAGATGGCGAACCTTGAAAACGCGCAATTCGCCGTCGCATGTTTGGGCCTGCAAGGTAATCAAAAGGTGATGGAATCGTTTTTAGAGCCATTTATCCCTGTAGAGCACCTTATTTTTTCGGTGGGTCGTAGGCTTGCACTCTACTCGGTTACCATGGGCAAGCCCGGCATTGTGGTGGCAGCCGGTACAGAGTCTTACGCGTTTGGAAGAAACGAACTAGGTGAAGAGGCCTCAACAGGTGGATGGGGTCTTCCGGGAGGCGACGAGGGTAGCTCAACGTGGATAGGGCAGATGGCCCTAAACACCATTTGTCACTCAGCAGACATGCGCGAGGATTCCGGTCGACTGCTTCCGGCGCTCCTTACGCATTTTGAGGCGACAGACCTTCAGCATCTCCTGCGCGTCACCCTGGAATCCGGACGAACGCGAGCGGATATGGCAGCCATTGCCGAAGTAGTGAGCAAGGAGGCAGCGGCAGGGGATGCATCGGCGGCACGATTGCTTCGATGTGCGGGTACAGAACTTGCAGTACTCTCCATTACGTTAATCAACCGACTGAACATGGCCGACACCGGGGTGGTAGTTGGAACCACGGGCGACGTGTTTCGAGCGGGCAGAACCGTGCTGCATGCATTTAGAGCACGGCTGAAGAAAGCCGTTCCTGGTGCTATAATTGTTGCGCCAAGACTTCCTGCCTCGGTAAGTGCAGCACTCATTGCCATGGAATTCTTAAACATAACTCCAGACGATGCTCTAACAGAACGGCTGCAAAGTTCAATGATTCGCCTGGGAACTTCAAAATACTGAATGTCTGTTCGTATATAGAACTACTCTATGGAAACACACTGGGCGATAGACTTAGGAACAACCAATACCCTGGTTGCAAAGTGGGTAGGCACGCATGCCGTTACAGTAACGCTGGACGAGCTTGTAGATTATGAGCCTGCCTGGCATACTCCACTTATCCCTTCGATTATCTATTTTCAGGATACTCAACGAGCCATCATTGGTCGGCCAGCACTCGCAGCAAAAGAGATTTTGCCTGGTATTGATCTCGGCACGCTCAATCCTCTAGCGAGATCGTTTAAGAAAACCCTTGCACGCACTAGCCAGCAGGCGGTTGCCCAGGTAGGTTCGGATACCATTTCTGCCCGCAGCTGCGCTACTGTCTTTCTGCGTGAGCTGCTAGATGACTGCGGCGACTACGAACGGCTGCACGCTGATCCCAACCGCACCCGAATGCAGCGCCTCATGCGCAAGCTAACCTTCTGGCGGCGCGAGGGACAGGTTACCGACCTTACAATGACGGTTCCCGTTGACAGCTATGAGCCGTACCGCGCCGAACTCTACCAGATAACCCGTAAATTAGGCGTATCACGATTCCACACTCTGGATGAGCCTGTAGCTGCTGCGTTAGGATATGGCGTTGATCTTACGGATGAGAAGCACCTGATGGTGGTGGATTTTGGCGGTGGCACGCTCGATCTCGCCATTGTGAAAACGCACAATCCTCAGCAGAGCGGCGGCAAAGAGGGCGATCAACGCAGGGCCAAACTGATTGCTGGCCGCGGAATGAACCTGGGTGGAGAGACGGTCGATAACTGGCTAGCTGACCTCGCCTGTGAGAAGCTGGCGGCCCACCAAACTGCCTTGAGGCCCATTCTGCTTAGCCAGGCAGAAACAGTTAAAAAGGATCTCAGTAACAAGGCGAACATTGCTGATTCCAGCTTTTTCCTGCTGCAGGGTGGCTCTAGAATTGAGGTTACACGGCACGAGTTCCTGGAGCTGCTCAACACCAAGGGTCTCTATCGCACGCTTGAAACGCTAACTGAGGCACTGCTCGACGACTGCAAACACGACCTCGATGAAAGCGAAATAGACGCAGTACTGATGGTTGGCGGCAGTACGCTGCTGCCTGGGGTACGCGACCTGTTTGAACGCATTTTTGGACCACAGCGAGTCCACTATTGGGAGCCATTTGAGGCGGTAGTGAAAGGCGCAGCTGTTTTTGGTGCGGGTTACACCGTAGACCAGATAGTTCACCATGACTATGCAATAAGGGTCTATAACGACGCACAGCAGCGTCCGGAGTATGAGAGGCTAGTACGCCGAGGTACGTCGTATCCCACGCCAAACCCGTTTGAAACGCGGTATTATGCAGTAACAGAGGGTCAACAGTTTTTCCGGCTGCCAATCTGTGAGGTAGGCTACGCCGGTAGAACTGCTCTTAACTGGAGCCGCAGAAGCAATGGAAACGAGTACTGGGTACCTAGCGATGCTGAAGAGGCGGAATGCGTAATTGCATTGAACGAAGGAGACACTCTGCGTATGGCCCGGCCAGGACAAGGCAGCCAGGCGCGCCTGCGTATCGACTTCTCAATCGATATTAACCGGTACCTTTGCGCCACCATTCATGATCTTCTTGTTCAGCGCGACTTGCGCACTGAAGAACGTGTAGTAAAACTACGTTAACCCGGAGAGCTAAATGAGCGCTGAACGCGACCGCGGGTTGGCCGCTTTGCGCCGCCAGGATTACGACGCTGCGCTTCCTCTGCTGGAGCAGGCATGCGCAAACAGCCCAAATGACTTTTATGCGCATCAGGTGCTTGGTGGACTCTATTACGAGTTGAAACGCGATAAGGATGCTGTCCGCATGCTGCTACGCTCTGTGCAGCTTGCTCCCGACAGCGCGCAGGCCAGGTACAACCTGGGTATTGCCTTAGAGCGCCTGGGCAGAACTGGTGACGCTATAACTGCTCTGGAGAGCGCCATCCAGTTGGAACCGGACTACGAGCAGGCAGCACAAGTGCTCAAACGTTGGAGGGACAAGTTAGCTGAAAGCGGTCAAACTACTCCTCCCAGTACCGCATACACTGAAGACTCCTCTGTAGACGAACAGGCCGATGAACCTAGCGCTTCCGCGGTAGAAGTGCAGGGCGCCTTAGTAGCCAAACTGGGTGAGGAACAGCTACTGCCAATCAACCTTCCGCCCCCTACACGAAAACCGCGGCGGGCTGCCAGAAAAGCCACCAGCAGCACGGCACCAGACCTGCAGGGTCGGTACCACTTTGAACCCGTCGCTTGCCGTGAAGCCCAGCAGGCACTCAATCTCTCGGTGCTTAGCCTCATCCCCATCGCTGGATTGGTGTTGGGTCCATATGCTTTTACGCGGGCACTGGCAGCACGTCGGCTAATAAGCTCCAGCCGCTACCTTAGTGGGCACTCACTGGTCATTACTGCTGCTCTGCTTACAGTGCTGTCAACATGCCTTTCGTTAGTAGAAATTGTCCATTGGTTATTCCCCATGCTTTTTGGTGTCAGCTAAGTGAATGACACTGCTTCTGCACCCAACCACATAGTGGCTGCCGGCGCAACTGGCTTCATAGGCAGAGCCGTTACCGCAAGACTCCTGAAACACGGCCTTCACGTTACGATCCTTACTCGTGGAACAGCCTTAAAGCCTGAGGCTGCGCCAGCCAATCTGCAGATAGTGGAATGGAAGCCTGGTGATGCCGGTGACTGGCAGCATGTGGTGCGCGAGGCAGACGTTGTTATCAACCTGGCAGGTGAGTCGGTTGCGGGAAGACGGTGGACAAGCGAACGCAAGACTGCCATCATGAACTCCCGCGTTGATACCACCAAAGTACTGGTGTCTAACATGACACATGGCAAACTGGTTTCGGCATCGGCCGTTGGTTACTATGGGAATACTGGTGACGAGCTTGCACTGGAAGACCGGTCGGCGGGTAACGACTTTCTCGCGCATGTGTGCAGCGCGTGGGAAAAGGCTGCCCAATCGGTTTCAAACCAGAGCGTACAGACGGTAATCTTCCGCATCGGGATCGTTCTAGGTGCCGACGGCGGAGCTCTCCCCGCCTTGCTACAGCCGCCATTCTTACCGTTTAGTCCATGGCGGCTCGGTTTAGGTGGTCCATTAGGCAACGGTAGGCAGTGGATGCCGTGGATACATGTTGACGACGTTGCCAACGCATTTGTTGAAGCAGTGCTCAATCCACGCTATCAGGGAATATACAATCTTACTGCCCCTAATCCTGTCGTGAACCGTGAGTTCAGTACTGTCCTCGGTGAGGTACTGAAACGGCCTGCGGTAATTCCAGTGCCTGCGTTTCTGTTACGGCTGCTTCTGGGTGAGTTTGCCACCACGTTATTGGGTGGCCAGCGAGCGGTTCCTGCAAACCTGACAAAGAGCGGTTTCCTCTTCGAATATCCTCACCTGCGCGAAGCACTGAATGCAATTCTTCACAATGATTAAGGTCAATTGCTACAGATTTGGTGCTACTTCGGCACAATAATTGCAGCAACCAACAAAGAGTTGCCATAAAGCCCTGCACCACAGCACCCTAAGTCGGGTGGCATAGTGATACTAAATCTGTTACAGTCTTTCGCAATACGATGGGGAAACTCTTGCTGAGAGCAGATAGTGTAATTAATGTAAATCACCTGTATGCGTGTGGCCAGCAATATATCGGATCACCCTCGATAGAAACGCTGCCGGATGGTCGGCTTGTTTGTAGCCACGACCTCTTCGGTCCCGGCTCCTCTTGCAACACCACGCTGATATTCCATTCATATGATGCAGGGCTGCGCTGGAGGCATGTCAGCACTATTGTCAACCAGTTTTGGTCATCCTTATTTGTTGTAAATGCGGTTCTTTACATTATGGGCACGAGCGGCGAAGGCGGCCACCTAGTGATACGCAGTTCGCGTGATGGCGGCTGCACATGGACTCAACCCGAGTCCGCAGAAACCGGTCTCCTGCTGAATGATGCCCGGTATCATTGTGCACCCACTCCCGTACTAATTCACGCAAACCGTGTATGGAAAGCCGTGGAGGACATGATGGGGCCAGGTGAATGGGGTACCTGCTTCCAATCCTTTGTCATGTCAGCACCATTAGGCTGTGATCTGCTTCGTGCCAACCACTGGACCAAGTCCAACGTGCTTCCTCGAGACGCCAGCTGGTTGAATGGACGGTTTGGCGGATGGCTGGAAGGAAACGTCGTTCCATGCCGAGATGGAAGTGTTGCTAACCTCTTGAGAGTACACACCGAGAACCATCCAGAACACGCTGCAATTGTAAACCTGAGCGAGGATGGAGCAACTGCGGTATTTAACCCCGATAGGGGTTTTGTACCATTTCCTGGCGGCAGCAAGAAATTCACGATACGATACGATCCATTCTCAACTTACTACTGGACGCTTTGCAACTACGTGCCGCCGCGTTACCGAAATAGGCTTCCTGTTGAAACGCGCAACACGTTGTGTCTCGCAAGATCGCGTAATCTACGAAAGTGGGAAATCCGTTCTACTCTACTGCATCATCCAGAACCGGTTTACCATGGCTTTCAGTACGCCGACTGGCAATATGCAGGACGCGACCTCATCGCCGTTATTCGCACCTCCGATGATGACAACGCAGGTGGCCCGCACAACAACCACGACGCAAACTTTTTGCAATTTGCAAGGGTAAAAGACTTCAGGTCCGTGACCGACGGCGGTTGAGTGGGAATCTCACCCTTCATCACGAGTTTTCAGCATCACTGCCGTATTAAGAGGATCGGTTCAACCAGTGCAAGTAGAAGGAATGAGGTAAAGATTGACCCTTTGCAGAGATAGTTTTCAGCCATGACTCAAAACTTTTGAGAACCTGTTCTGAATACTGGGATCTATGCTGAAAGTGCTGCTGAGTTACATTACCGAGGTTGATAATTAGTGAACAATTACCCATTATCGGAATAATCTCACAACAAACACAGGTAGAATAATATACACCTTTCAAATGGGATAGTTACCTATCAATAGCTGCTATTTACATCCCATAACTAACATATCATTCTTTGTCTTGGGCCAGTGTATGCGTTGACATTCGTAAATTTATGAGACTTTTCAGTACGCTAATAAGAATAATCACATCTTTATATAAAGAGTCCGGACTCCGGAAGGTAGTACGAACTGATTGGTGGTTCGCTTGTTAGTTGAGCAATTATCCCTCAAAAACTTCCGCATATGCCAAGAGGTAGATCTTGTGCCCAGTAAGGGCATCAACATTCTTCAAGGGCAAAACGCGCAAGGAAAAACCAGCGTTCTAGAAGCAATTTGGCTGCTGGCAACTACTCGCTCACTGCGCGCCCAACGAGAAGGCGAAATGGTGGCACAGGGGGAGTCTGGCGCATCCGTCTCAGCAACGGTGCTTACGGAGCGTGAAGGGCATGTAGACCTGCAGGTGAATGTCCAGTGCAATGACCGCAAAAGCGTTATCGTGAACGGCTCAAAGCGCACACGCGTAGTAGACCTGCTAGGGTGCCTAAACGTGGTATTCTTCAGCGCGAGCGATCTTCCGCTTCTTGATGGTGAACCAGCTGATCGTCGACATTTTCTAAACATGGAAATCTCCCAGATTAGTCCTCGCTACGTGCATGACTTCGCACAGTATCGGCGTGTTCTCGAACAGCGTAACCGGCTATTAAAGGAGATCCGAGACCACCGTGCATCCATTGAGAGTTCTGGTCTGGAAGAGTGGACCCTTCAACTTGTGTCTTACGGAGCAGTAATCTCTCACAAGCGAAGCGAATATCTCCGACAACTGTCACCTCTTGCCCGCGAAGCCCACAGGGATCTTACCGACGGACTGGAGGACCTGGAACTAAGGTATGTTCCTGGTTTTGCGCTGCCAGAGTGGCCCGTTTCAGTGGGAGAGTCCCGATCTGAGGGTTGGTACCTGGATGACCCTGGCGAAGCAGACGATGATACGATGGCTGGGTATGTGCCAGCGCCTGAGCAGATTGCCACTGCCTTTACAACACAGTTAGAGCAGGTGCGACATGATGAACTGCGCAGAGGCACCACGCTGCTCGGTCCTCAACGTGATGATATCCAGTTCATGATAAACGGACGTAATGCGCGGCTGTATGGCTCACAGGGGCAACAGAGGACAGCAGCGCTTGCGGTGAAGTTGGCAGAGTACCGCCTCATTGAGCAACAGGTGGGTGAGCCCCCGGTGCTTCTGCTAGATGACGTTATGAGCGACCTGGACGACGCAAGGCGAACGCATCTTATGCACTGGACGAATGCAGCTAACCAGGTATTCATTACCTGTACCAATGTGCGGTTCTTGCCAGCAGAGATACGAGATCGTGCCGCCATATATCGTATGGAACAGGGTGCCCTAACGGCCTGGAGGGATAGTTGAGAACAAAAAGGGAGAGTGGTGGCCGTCGCAGAATAGACGGCCTGTTGCCAGAGGTAATCGCCCTCATGCCCAATGCCGCGCGCCTGCGTGAGTCAATGGCCATTCCGTTCTGGGCAGATGCTGTGGGCGAACAGGCGGCGCGGGCAACACGAGTGGAGAAAGTGCACGACGGCATCCTATTCGTTCGCACAAAAAGCAGCGTGTGGTCTCATGAGCTCAACCTTCTGCATGAGGAGATTCTCAAACGCATTAACCGCCGGTTGGGCGGGGATGTGATCAAGAAGATCGTGTTGCGACCTGACGGGGAATTCGTAGCTACAGAGATTGCGAACCGCAATGAACCCAGTCCTGAGGAGCTTGAAGCTCAGACCCTTACTCCAGGCGAGCAGCGCCAGCTAGACGTGCAGCTAGAACGATTGCAATCGATTAAGGTTGACAGTATTCGCCGTGCCATTGGTGCCCAGATAAGGGCTACGGTACAGTTGCAACACTGGCGGCTTGTGCATGGGTGGAAGCAGTGCCGCAAATGCGGCACTGCTTTTGAAGCGGGTGATGACCTCTGTCCGCTTTGTCGCCTTAACCTTGCTGGTCCTGCAACACAGTAGCCGGCATAACGATGGCGTCTTACGATGTTGACTGGCACCACAGGCATGGTCGACAAGTGATTGAGACAGATACTTTAGACCAAACATTCAAACGGGCACGGCTGCCAAATTCCAAGCATACTTGCGAGCGAACGAAAATCATGAACTCTACTATCGGCATTTTCTAGGAATTCATCGGGCATATCTATAAATGAAACATACCGGTTTGGCGATTCAATGAACCTGGGATTATGCAGCATTTTCTTAGCCCATCGCATTCCTCCCTCTTGCGAGCTTGTTTCAGGTATGATGCAGATCAATGCCAGTGTAACAACATACAGGCCCAGGATAGCGGCATCGGCGCCCTCTATCTCGATATCTACCATCTCGTTCCTTACGGTGTCGAAGATTCCTTTCACGACTACTCTTTCGGCCAATTTGCGTTCGCATGTATTGGGCTCTGGTTCTACAGCATCTTCATCGTCTTGCACGTCCTGAAGGTCGTAGACCAACCGGAGGATGTGATCATCTCTCTCTGTGTAGTAATGGCAATGTCCGTGACCTAGTACACAGCTATGAAAAACGTAATTACCGTAGACCTCAACAGGGGAATAAAGCATTTCCATGGGTTCGCTCCTTATGGTTGCAAACAAACATGAGAACTGAAGTCTAATCAGAGGAACGGCACAGGTTTACTGCTGGGTTGGTTTGTGAATACTGTTCTATGCGCGTTGTTGTTCAGTTTGGGTTGAAGTCCAATGCAATACTAGTCGCATATTGTTAGTAGTTTTGTCACAAGCGTTCGATGGATCATTAAGCAAGCAAGCTACCAGGTAACTCTGGCCTAACAGGTTTACTAGCAAATTTCAGAATTGCAGCGTTAGTCCACTGTCCGCTGCTAGCTGGCATGCAAACTAACCCTTTGTCATTAGGTACTCTATGGGACAGGGTTCCCATAGACCCAGAGTAATTGCATAACTTCTGAATACCTGCGTTGGTGCACGCGGGCCATCGAAGTACTCATCGTAGAACTTAGCTAGAAACTCTTCGTTGTTATATTCAGTAGCGTCAGTAACGCGTTTCAACCACTTCATTGCGCCAACCTTAGTGGCGGTTTCTGGAATGATGCAGATCATAGCGCAGATGATACGTGCTATACCTGCGCTTGACAGTTCAGAGTTCTCTGCAGAGACCTCTATTATGGTGTCTACGGACGAATCGAAGTTAGCCGTAACAGTGAATGGCTTGAACGGCAGACTATACAGGTATCGAATACCATCTCCCAGGTGTTCGCGTACACCCTCATAGTGATACCGCAACCGCGTGATGTTTCCATCACGCTCAACACCGTGACTACATATCACCGACCCCTCGGGCAAACATCTCCTATACACAAGCGTCGCATAGATCTCAATTGGTGAATAGGGCATTTTCATGAGTTTGGCTCCTTACGAATTGACTGAACCAGAAACCCAGTACTTTACCGGACGTTTGAACTGGCTGCACTCCCTCCTAATTCGAATTTCATTACATGTAAGAACTGAATTACCCAAAATCGCGCCCAGTAACCGTTCCCTTTAGTTTAATCTCCGGGTAATAAGGGTTTTTCCGGTATTTAATATAAATATTTAGCGATTTTTCGGATTTAACCAGACGACACTTAAATTCTACAGGTGGAAAACACGCCAATATAAATCGCACATTATAAAGAACAAATCATACAACATTCAGAACAGCTTCCAGTGGCTAGAACTGTTATTCATAGAGATGGGTCTGCTATGGTGCCACTCGCACATTCAACGCATGTATAACTGCTCACTGGGCCCCGTAGAGCTAAAAGGGGCTGTAGCCCTGTTTGGAACAGCCGTTACGATTGGTTCCTTGGTTTGATGAGGCCATTCTCCAATGCAAGTCGTGCAGCTTCCGTGCGGTTGGAAACCTGCATTTTAGAAAAAATATTGCTCAAGTGAAATTCCACTGTTTTTGGGGCTAAAAAGAGCGCTGCGGCTATCTCTTTATTCCGTGAACCTTGCGCAAGGAGGTTGAGCACCTCCATTTCGCGTTCGTTTAGGCCGAATGTTGCGCCAGCACTATTGCGGTGGGATGGAGCGTTCTGGTTTGTGGCCAAGGCTGCAAGCCGTACGGAGAGTGTGGATGAGAGTACGGTTTCCCCACGAAAAGCTGCTCGTACTGCGGCGAGTATTTCCGGCCCCGCAGCATCCTTAAGCAGGAAACCTTTAGCCCCGGCCTGCAGGGCTTCTGCAATTTGCAAATCGGTTGCCGCCGAGGTGATAATGATCACCGGCAACTCTGGAAGCTCTGCGCGTAGATGCTTGAGAGTCTCAATTCCGTCCCACTCAGGCATCTGAAGATCCAGTAACACCACGTCTGGCCGTAACCTCGTGGCAATCTCGAATGCCGCCTTACCGTTGGCGGCTTCGGCCTCTACTCGTATGGCAGCGTCGGTTTCAAGCATTGAGCGCAGGCCCTGCCGGGCAAGCGTGTGATCATCGGCGAGTAAGATACGCAGATGATCCACCCGAACAGTCTCTAGTTGCGAAGGCTCGGCGGGGGGAGATTGCGCCGGCGATGGCGATTCTATGGCATTCATTGCCCTGCAAGGTACCGACGCCCGTATGCGCGTACCCCAGCCGGGAGTAGAGTCTACCTGTAGGGATCCGCCTAGCAGCAGGGCACGCTCTTCCATGCCAAAGAGGCCGTAGCCACCCTCTGCTCCAGGTGTACGCTCTAGCGAGGTATTGAACCCGGCGCCATCGTCTTCAACGAGTAGGACGAGTTCTTCCGGTGTATATTGCAAGCCCACCCGAATTCTATGGGCGTTTGCATGCCGCCGTGCGTTGTTTAACGCTTCCTGTGCAATTCGTAGAAGCGCCGTTCCCACCTCTGGCTGAACCGCACGTTCGCTACCGGTCACCACAAATTGCGTTGAGACCTCGTCGTCGGCAAAATTACGGGTAAGCTCCTCGGAAATCGCCTCGGGCAGTGAGAGGGTATCCAATGGAGCTGCGGAAAGACCCTGAATGGCACGACGGGTTTCCTGAAGCGCTGTTTTAGCTTGATCGCGGACTGCTTTTAGCATCTCATCCGCAGCTGTCCGGTCGCCACTTTCCAGGTATGCCTGCGCTGTCTCCAACTGAAGACTGAGTGCGGAAAGCGACTGGGCGACGGTGTCATGAATTTCACGTGCCAAACGGTTGCGCTCAGCAAGGGCCGCAACACTGCGCTGCTGTTCTACCTGTCGACTTGCGGTCACGGAGAGTGCGGCCATATCTGCAAAGCCCTGAAACATAGATATCTCAGAAGGAGTTACGTTACGGTCCACCCGTGGATAAACGACAAGTGCCCCCAGCATCTCACTCTCGTGCTGAAGCGTAGCCATGAGCACGGACTCAATGTCTTCGTTCTTCATCAGCGATATGAGTTCGTGTGGAAGAGTTACATCATCCTGCACGTTAGGGATGTAAACTGGCAGGCTGGTGGCCTCTACGCGAGCCCGTATGGGTGATCGTTTGGCGAGGTTCAGTACACCTTCAGCATAATGAGTAGAGATATTCCGAAGTGCCGCAGGAACGGTTACTCCACGCCGATCAGTAAGGAACAGGCCAACCTTGTCGATGTGGAGCCGCTGGGCGATAAGTTCACAAATTCGCTGGCTCGTTTCGGCAATGGGTTGCCCTTCGAGAATCGCGGCTGCTATCTCGCGAAGGTAACCGCGACGCAGGCGTTCTTCGTAGAGCTCGGCACTCTGTCGCTGTAATTGTGCAGCCAGGCCACCTGTCCGCATGTGCAGCCGGGCAAGCTGAGCCCATAGGCTAGTAATATGAGGCTGCCCATCCTGTGGTTCAGCAAGTACGATAGCAGGTACGAGGTTTTCGAGAGTAAGTGGAAGGATGTAAAGTCCACGGGTATTAAGGCACTGCACGTAAGCCGGAATCATATCGGATTTAGAGGCAACGATCGGTGACCGCTGGCGTACTGCTTCACTGATACGCGGATACTCGTTGCAATTACCCGCCCAACCAGCTGCATCGCCGTCGGTCCAGCCTATCTCCAACGCACGGTAGAGCCTGTTATTGGTATCGTCGTGCATCAGTACAGCCATTCGGCCCAGGTGGAGATCGTCTCTCATGCTGGTTAGGGTGTGGATTACTTCGCTCTGAACCACTTCGGGACCAACGGCCCTGCCTGTTGGTTGCACTATCCAGTCATATTCCAGTACCCCTGCCTCTAAGGGTGTGGCTGACACGATATCTTCACGAGGATTTACCATGTTAAATGGTTGCTCCAAGCCTTGTGAGAACCTGATTTGCCATGGCATCCTGATTCTCTTCCAGGCAAATTCCGCCCTCGTCTGCTAGCATCTTGCAACCAGCCCTGCCGCGGATATCCACAAAAACAGGTATGCCGCATGATATTGCCTTGCGACAGTGCTCCAGCATTCCACCTTCATGGCTGACATCTACCGCAACTATCACCTGAGAAAGGGCGATGATTAGCCGGTCGCGTCGTACATTATTTCCCCCAACACAGTGGTCATTAAGCCTGAACGGAGAAACGGCGAGATCTCGCTCATGCGCAAAAACCGCATCGCGAATGCGTGCAGCTGCAAAGAGCGGGAGACTGCACGACGGTCCCATCGCCTCCAAAAGGCCCCTATCCAACACAAAAATGGATGGTCGGCGCTGGCGCTGAGCAGCAAGCGCGAGCCGCTGATATGCCGGCCGGTCGTGCCCGGTAACAGGGGTGCCACCCAGCGCTATCAGCCTATTGGCAACCTGCTCCTGCCGCTCAAGCGCTTCCCGTGTATGGCCCCGCGAAATGGCCGACGTGAAGGTGAAGGCCCTTGGTGTTGGCGTAAGAAGTGGAAGTGCGCCCCGCGTATAGAGTATGGGCGGCATGTCGTCGTCATAGGACTCAATTCGGTGTGGGTAAGTAGCGCTCTGACCGGTGATTATTTCCACGTCAAGGTTTCGAAGCAGGCGAGCCTGTTCCATTGCAACGGCTGGCAGTGTGTCGCGATTCGTTACGAGAAATTCAACTGCCTTTGCGTCGAGATTAAAATCTGCACGCCAGATTTGCTCACTCATAGTGAGAAAATCATCTATGTTGAAACCTTGCGTTATGGACGCCCGTAGAACTCGCGCAATGGTGCGGTCGCCAATTCTAGGTACGGCGTGAAGCAGCAGTGCAAACTGGTTGATGGTTTGCCCGTCGCAATTTCTTCGCGCCGCGTTGTTCACGGTTATAACCCTATCGCTTTAAGCACCGCAGATTTCTCTGCGGGTACCAATTGTGGTGTCTCGGCAAGACCAAGCGCGCAATCAGGATCCTTTAGCCCGTGCCCAGTAAGGGTAAGTACTACCACGCATGGTTTTGTGAAAAAGCCGCTCTTACCCAGGTTCAAAAGACCTGCCACGGGTGCCGCACAGGCTGGTTCTACAAAAATTCCCTCCAGCGAAGGCAACAGCCGGTAGGCGCTCAGGATCTCGTCATCGGTCACCGACTCGATTCTACCGTTGCTTTCGTCGCGGGCCTTCAGTGCGCCGCTCCAGCTAGCAGGATTTCCGATGCGGATAGCGGTAGCTACGGTTTCTGGGTTGTCGACGGCTCTGCCCAGCACGATCGGCGCAGCTCCTGCCGCCTGAAAACCGAGCATCGCTGGCATACTGTTACTAAGCCCCGCTTTTCGGTATTCGTTGTATCCCTGCCATATCGCCGTGATATTGCCTGCATTTCCCACCGGCAACGCGTGGTAATCTGGCGCTTCTCCCAACTGATCGATTACCTCAAACGCTGCGGTTTTCTGGCCGTGTATACGGAAAGGATTAACCGAGTTTACCAAGGCTATAGGATGTTCGTTGCAAAGCTCGCGAACCAGGCTAAGCGCTGTATCAAAATTGCCGTCAATTGCGATAATTTTGGCACCGTGCGCCACTGCCTGTGACAACTTGCCCAACGCTATCTTGCCGCCGGGAATAAGTACCACACAGCGCACGCCAGCGCGAGCCGCGTAGGCCGCTGCGGAAGCCGACGTGTTACCGGTGGAAGCACACATAACAACTTTAAAGCCTTGTGAAACAGCGTGGCTTACCGCTACGGTCATTCCCCTGTCTTTAAAGGATCCTGTAGGGTTCATGCCATCAAACTTCGCATACAACGTTACGTGTTCGCTTATTGCTGCGGCCAACCGAGGCATGGCAATAAGTGGTGTATTTCCCTCTTGCAGCGTAATTACTGTATCGGACGCCTGTAGCGGCATCCATTGTCGGTAACGATCAATCAGTCCGTTATACACAAAAAACTCCTGTAATAAGCCTTCTACTAATTAATTGTAGCACGCCTAGCGAGACCGTGAAGACGGTAGTGCGAGCTGGTATCGGTAACATCACGACCGTCTGTTTCGCTGCAGTACGCAACAGTCACATTTACCTAAGTAATGGCGGAAATATGCCCTTAACTGTACTATTATCCAAACCAGACGCTCTGGTGTGGCTTTTTGCAGATTACACGGCTCAATAACGCATTAATCCTAACTGATCCACCTTAAGCAGTTAGGTTCTATGAGCGTAGCGCGTGCCCGCCCGACTTTACCGTACCTAATTATTGGGAAGTGTAGCGGCCTACGTGCCAGCGAACATACCAAGTACAATATTAATGCAGTTGCCATGGACAAGGTTACCGGTGTTAGTGGATAAGCAGATGAAGGCATGTGGCCTGATGGTACCAGTCTGCCGCCGTTGTATGAAGGAAGCAATGATGAGAGTGTCAATCGAAAGATGTGCAATCGCATTGGGGGTTGCGTTGGTCTGCGTGGGTTGTAACAACGCACCAAATCGCTCGGCCGATACTGGTGTTGCAAGCTCGTATCCTACCAGTGGCGCGAGCCGACCCGTTCCTGCATCTTATGTAAAATCTCTGCAGCACCTCCACCTACCGGTTTACCCGGGGGCAACCTTGGTGGCAGGGGACGATCTACCTGTGCTGAAAAGCAATTCGCTTCTCACCCTCTTGCTCTCTACCAACGATTCAACGGCTGCGGTAGTATCGTATTACACGAACCGCCTGGTTGCGGTGCGAAAGGGAGTAAGTGTTCCTCCCACCGTTACAACTGGTAAGATGGAAGGTGAGCCAACCACCATAGTAACGCAGAATTACAAGGACAGTGTAAGCACGGTGGAGATAAAGCCTTCGTCGTCGGGTTCAACGATGATACAGCTGATGCGCTTGCCGGGAAGTGCGATGTCGCGGTCTATCGTCAGCACAAATCTTAATCCACAAAGGGAGTCAGCGGGTACCACGTTAGATCAACAAGGTCTACCCTAATTGGCACCTCAATGGCATTCGGCGACCCGTAATCTAACCAGGTTATGCGTTAAACTCACAAGAGTTGACACTTATGTAACCTCGTGTTAAAATGTGCATTGAACTGCGATGCAATTGCCGGACGTGCACGCGCAAAACATAGGTCCGGCGAAAGACAAAGCACACTGACGAATATGGACCATGATTCAGGCCCTAGTACGTTGTCCTCTCAGGAGGACGAAGGTTCAGGCAGTACTCGACTAATCGGCGCGCATATGCCCACGGCTGGTGGGCTGAAGAACAGTCTTACAGCAGGATTGGAGATTGGATGTACGGCAGTTCAACTCTTCACTGGCAATCCACGCCAGTGGAGTCACCCCTCCCTTACAGACGATGAAATTCGCGAATTTCGGGCCACCCATGAACAGACCGGTATTCCTTTCCTTGTTGCCCACGATTCCTACCTCATTAACCTTGCAGCACCCGCTGCCGATGTACTTGAGCGTTCTCGAAGTGCATTTAGGGGCGAACTGGAGCGCGCGCATGCTCTGGGCATCCCGTGGGTAGTGACGCACATGGGCTCGCATCTCGATCAGGGCGAAGAGGAAGCGGTTAAAAGGTTAATTACGAGCCTGAAAGAGATACTGGAAGAGACTGAGGCGGAGGGTTGCACGGCAGGCGTTGCCCTGGAAACAACTGCGGGCCAGGGTACTGGCCTGGGATGGTCGTTCAACCAGTTGGGCGACATCCTTAAAGGTGTTGGTGATAATCCCCGACTAGGCGTCTGTATGGATACATGCCATGTATTTGCCGCTGGGTATGATATTCGGACACCTGAGGCCTATCGTGAGACTATCCAGAAATTTGACGACCAGGTGGGAATCCGATACCTCAGAGTGATTCACACAAACGACTCCAAGAAGGGTTTGGGCAGCCGAGTTGATCGCCACGAACACATCGGGATGGGCGAAATCGGCATGGAGGCGTTCTCTTTGCTGCTGAACGACTCACGGCTACTGCATATACCAGTTGTAGCCGAAACGCCGGATGCACAGACAATGCATCGCGTGAATGTGGCGCGCCTGCGAAGGCTGGCCGCGAGTGGAGCCTATGGAATAGTAGTCACTGCGCAGCTGTTTGGGCACTACAGTGACCTGTTCCCGGGTGGTACGGTGGATGTACTACTACCAAAAGGCGCTGTGGTGAATGACCTGGCAGTGGCGCTTACTGACCTTAATCCCGCCCTAAGCGATCTTGCATCTCATTGCAGGTTTGCTATTGCCGACGACCTTGTAGACGGAACAACCGCGCTAAGGGAAGGCTGTACCGTAGCCGCTCTACCGCCAAGCAGCGGTGGCTAGTGCTGCACCAGAGGAACAAATGATGGCGTATGCCTACATCGGTCATGAGGCTATTGATAAATCAGCCCTTGAGAAACGCGTGGTCACGGTGGAAGATGGCGCTGTCTGCACCTTTGTTGGCAACGTACGCCGGCATTCCCGTGGGCGGGAGGTTGCCTACCTGGAGTATAACGCCTACCTTCCTATAGCCAGCCGTACGCTTCAGGAGATCGCTGACGAAGCAGAGGCGCGCTGGCAGGTGAAACTTGCAGTTCAACATAAAATTGGCCGGGTGGAACTTGGAGAGGCAAGCGTAGTAATAGTGGTGGCGTCGGTACACCGGGCTGAAGCGTTCGATGCCTGTCGATTTTGCATAGATACGCTAAAAGAAAAGGTTCCCATCTGGAAGCGCGAGGTTTGCCCGGATGGTGCGTTCTGGATTGAAGGTGAAGAGGCACTTCCTGCAAGCAAGGCAGACTAGCTATGTTTGCGCGTGCAGCCGTTGTGCTGGCCGTTGCAACGATTACTTTCCTTCTTCTGTGGCACTTTGCACTCGGTAATTACATTCGGAATGGTCCAACGAAATCCGCTGAAGTGACGGCAACGACCAGTGCCACATCGCTCCCCGGCCAACGATTGTCGCCCTCCCCGCAAACAGGAACAATCCCTATTCCACTCTCCACTAATCAGCAAAAGGCCGCGGCTCTTGCAGCCGGGCGTGCTCCATACTTTCACTGGCTTGTGAACCAGGGCGGTGGCGATGTTGCAGATGCTGAGACAGATCGAACCAAGCCCGCAACTCTCATCGTGCATCTGACAGTCGCGTCTCAACAGCAGGCTGCCGATGTTATCTCGCGCCTAATTGTTCCCTATGCAGGTAAATACGGATTTGATCACGCACGCATCTATCTTCCGCAAGATGCACCCACGGAGGGGGCCTATCGTCTTGCCTACGAACTGGACCATCCTAAGGGTGAGGGTTGGATCATCTTTGGAAAATAGTGCGGCGTAATCATTTGAAAGCAACGCAGATTGACAAAAAGGTACAGCATATGTAATGAAATTTGACCCGGTTGCGGAATTGCAGCGTGATTTAGGCATTATATTATTCATGAAGTTGAGAATCGGCCTGTTTTGTGTTATAATGCAACTGCAACCGACGTATGTCTAATTGGCCGATTCCAATGACGACATTATTAGTCTCCCGACGCTGTAGTCTGGCACCACCCAAGTTATTCTTCCTGAAGTGGAATCGTAACGCATGCTAGAATTGAGGAGGGAACAACCCCATGAAACATCTCCACAAAGCATTCACGCTGATTGAGCTGTTGGTAGTTATTGCAATTATTGCTATTCTTGCTGCCATCTTGTTTCCTGTGTTCGCTCAAGCTCGCGATAAGGCAAGACAAGCAGTTGACATGTCGAACGAGAAACAAATTCTCCTCGGAATTCTTATGTACGACCAAGATTACGATGAGATGCTACCTCTTGGCGAGGCTGGGCCGGTCAATTGGAACGGATTAATCAATACGGCCCCAGAGGGTCACGGCATCAACCTCTTGGTTGATCCATACATTAAGGCCGGCGATACTTGGGGGCACGAAGGAAAAACCACTGTTTGGGACGATCCTTCAGACCCATATGCGAGAGATGATGGAGACGGCGGACCAGGTATCGGAACTGGATATAGGATCAGCTACGGGTTTACAAATTACAGTCCGACTCACCCCTTGCAGGGATTTGGCGTGTTCAACTATGGTATCTACGCTGGAGACTCCGGGCAAGGATCGCAAACATTGGCAGGTGTGGTCTATCCTGCGAACACGATTGTAATGTTTCCTTGGTGGAATCCAGACAATTACGCGCGATTTTACGCGACGACTCGGTATGACATGGGAGATTTACTCGGGTTCCCAATCTTCCCTGCTTACCTGGCTATCTGCGGATCATCGGGATGCTATGGAGACTATCCCGGGTCGTGGCCATTTTCAATAGGTGCACATAATGGCATCTCCGATTTTGGGTATCTGGACGGTCATGTAAAGGCCATGCCGGCCTCACGGCTTTGGAATGTTGATGCCAACAAACATTGGAATATGAAAGCTCCGAATATGATGGCATGGGACCCGCAATATAATCCGGGTAACTAGATAGAATTCGGCTTACGGTCGCCGTGTCTCCTTTGTCGTCTATACCTGACGCGGCGACCGAATCCAAAAAAGTGAACTGGAGGTGGACTGTTATGAGCAGTCGTGACAAAAAATTGGTGACCGTGGTAACAGTGCTCTTCCTGCTTGCGCTCGGAATTGGAGTAGCTGAATACAAGAGCCAACAACCACACCAGGAAGGTAAAACCGTTAATGTTCCAGTCGGAGCATTTCCGAAGGCACAATGGATGGCACAACACCAGGCTTTGATGAAGCAACAGTTGAACTCCCAAAAGTAGAGCAGTTAAAAGGGTGGATGTGGTTAGCGAAGCGTGAGGTACCTACCAGGTCTTAATCCCGAACTCAAGAATACTAATCGATCGAGTAGGTGGCTTGCATTCATACGATCACGAGCGTGCAATCACCGTGAGCTTACAAGTACTTTATAATTCGTTATGAATACAAAGCGAAAGAACATGATCTTCACGAAGGGCAAACTCGTATGGATAACCCTACTCATTATATCCGCTGCCATTATCCGGGCAGGTTACACTCCCTTGCCGCCGTCCAAACTATCAAACGCGGATGCTGAAGGTAACAAGCTTCTTCAACGAGGGGCGTTTAATCGTGCAATGGTTACGTTCGCGCATGCGGCTTACAGGAACCCTCGGGATACATCGGCGTTTGTAGGTTTGGCGGCGGTTGCAATGCGTACCGGTCGGTATCAAATTGCATTGGCAAATCTTCACCAGGCTGAAGTGGACGACCCACGAGACGCAGATATATGGCACGTTATCGGCGACGTTGAAGCCCGCTTGGGACGAAGTGTAAGTGCCATTGCAGCCTACCGCCGCGCTGTTCGACTAAACGCCAAAGATGAGGTGGCATGGCGGCAAATGGGGATATTATTAACGCGAGCGTTAGATTATCCCATGGGAATGAGTGCCCTTCGTGAAGCAGTTCGTTTGGCACCATGGGACTCAAAGGCAAATGACGCCCTAGCGGCGAACGCACTAGCTCAAGGCCAGCTTACTATCGCCCGATCCGCGTATCGCCAAACTCTTCGATGCAGTGCACAAGACGCACAGGCGCTAGCTGGGCTGGCCGATGTCGAGATGCAAATGGATCCCTCCGCCACCGGCCTTGCCAGTGCAGAATTAATGGCAAGGCGGTCGCTGAATCTTCAGCCGAACGCTTACACCCACCTTCTGTTGGGGCACATTTATCTCGTCGACCATAAATTCTCCCTTGCGATAAAAGAGCTTAATATTGCTAAAAAAGGTCAGTCAACTAACCAATCCCTTTGGTTGTGGCTAGCACAGGCCTATGATGGTTTGGGCAGGACCTCGCTAGCAGCCAAGGCAATCGCACAGTCACAAGAATGCGCTGCAGGTAGTGGGAGTAAGAAGGCCATTCTTCGAAGCGGCGGAATTAGATGATTTCCCGCAGAAATCTGATTTTCAGTACATCCATTGGCGCGTCATCCCTGCTTGTGGGTTGCAGGTCGCGCCGACCTAAGCGCACCGAAACAATAAGTGCGTCAGCTAACAGGTCAATCTTTACCAATAAAATACCAGCCTGTGGTATCAAATTTACGATTAACCATCCTCCTAACTGCTGCCTCAACATACTTCAAACTATTGGCCACGGATGTGCATTCATTGATTACGATAATGACGGGTGGCTAGACATACTCCTTGTTGCGAACCAGGGACCAAGTTTGTATCGAAATAACCGTGATGGAAGTTTCAGCGATGTAACCAACTCTGCATTCCCGTTAACTAGTTCACACAATCACTTTTTAGGTTGTACCATTGCGGATTTCGATCAGGACGGGTACCCAGACGTGCTTTTGACGGGGTACGGAAGCCTGGCAGTCTACCATAATCGCGGGAACGGTACGTTTGAGGACGTAACCGTTGAAACAGGGCTATTAATGAATGGTCCCCTCGGATGGACGACCAGCGCGAGTTGGGCTTATCTGGACGGCGGCAAGCGGCTATCGGTGTACATTGGACGCTACGTTGATTTCGATCCAAACTTTGACAACCTCTGCCCTTTTCGTGAAATTAATGGCTCGACGATTTTGCAGGCATGCGGGCCGACGACCTATTCTCCAGAGCGAGGTTCCCTTCACACCTACGCGGACGGTCGTTTCATTAATGAGACCCTAATACGGGGCCTCTCTAGCGCTCACGGCAATTGCCTTGGCGCAATGTTTTGTGATTATGACAATGACGGCAGACCAGATTTGTTCCTTGCTAACGACCAGAAGCCTGCCGAACTTTATCACAATATTGGTGGAGCATTTAGAGACGTTGCCTTGGAGAAGGGGGTTGGGTATGGCGCGGACGGCCAATTGTTTTCCGGCATGGGTTTGTATTGGGGTGATTATGATAATGATGGTATGTTCGATCTAGTGGTTTCCAATTTTGCACAACAGCCTAAGGGTCTATTTCGAAACAACGGTGGTAGGTTTTTTAGTGATGAATCATACCGTAGTGGATTGGGTGCCTCGGCTCTTAAGTATTTGACGTTTGGAGCCGTGTTCATCGATTATGATAATGACGGATGGCAAGACATTATGATGGCGAACGGCCACGTTCAAAGCCAGATCAACGAAATTGATCCAGCACAAAATTTCGAACAACCAACCCAATTATTTCATAACCTTAGGAATGGACAATTTCGCAATATATCGCATTTAGCTGGCACGGACTTCCTCAAACCTATTGTCGGTCGAGGTATTGCAATTGGAGATTTCGATCGTGACGGACGGTTAGATGCAATTGTCTCTAACGAAGTTGGCAGCCCGTTGCTGCTACACAACCAATTTGAAAGCGCCAATAACTGGTTAAGCGTGCGTTGCGCACACAAAGCTCCGCTGACCGACGCGATAGGTGCGAGGGTACAGGTGGTCGTTCCCGATGGAGTTCGGATCGGGGAAGTTCGCGCGTCCGGCACATACCTCTCCTCAGATTCGCCGTGGGTGCATTTTGGTTTAGGCAATGCCAACTCGGTGCATCGGCTTCGTGTTAGATGGCCAGACGGACGCGAAACAGAACACCGCGACCTTCCGGTTAACAGGCATTATGTGGTCACGCCAAGATCCATTGGCGATGGATAGCCTTTCTAATTTGCAGTCTTGTCTTACGACGTTTGACTGTGCCTCGTGTTACCTGCGGCAATGAATGGAATGCTTAACCTGTGAGTCAATCTCCGCGACGGAATATGCTAATACGCTGGTTTACAGCGGCTGTTGCCGCGCTATTGCCGGGCCGCGGGAGTTCTGCCTCGCCAGAGGCGAACAATGCCGGCGAGAATTTAACCACGCACATGATCGTGGGTAACCCGGACATTCCCCCATTAGACACCACTGTGCTGTTCGCACGCGGTGATAACAATAACGGTGCGGCGATCACCCACGAGGTGCTTTCGCTAGTTCATCAGGAGAATGGCACGCACTCTTATCCCTGGACGCTCTATTCGAGCCTTGAAACGCACCACGAGGTGGGCGATGGATGCGTTGTTTGCTCGCGCTTGCACAAATACGGGGCAGGGTGGTCTGCTGGCATACACTCCGAAATCTTTGCGCACAACAGGGCTGTCACTCTAGGAGTTAACGTGGAGACCACCAACGTCTACGCAGGTAGTGAAGAGAGCACCGTGGTTGGAGTTAACATCCAGGCAAAGGGTCCGCACCCATCGCGGTATGGCATACAGATACAGGACGGCGGTAATCACTACGAAACCGCGATTGCGCTGAATGGCACCGGTGCCATTGGACTGGACATTGCTGGTACCTATAGTTTGGGCCTGCAAATGCACCACAACACCATTCGTCTTGAGGAAGGCACCTATATAGAGCTGGATGGAAAGGGTAGGATAAAATTGCGTTACCTTGCAGGGAGAATAGAGTTCCTTAACGGTGACAAATGCTTTGGCCACCTCGATGTGAATGGTGAGGACCACGCGCTTTAGCACCTATCGCGCTGGTTACCTGCTATTGGTGCGCAGTACTGCTGCCAGTTGTGTGGTGTGGATAAGCACAGCGAAAATGCATACAATGGCGATATGAAGAGGTTCGACGAACGCTGAAAGCGGCGTGTGACAGTGCTTTTTCGTGCGTTTACCCGGCTGTTCGTGCAAGAATTAGGCGAGTAAATCGAGTTCGACCACGCGCCAGAGTTTCTCCAACAAGAGGTATTGCGCAACCTTCCTGCAAATAGCAGCCATGAGGTTGATATGCTTGTCAGGGTCAAATATCAAGAGGCAGGACGCGCAGCTCCTGGTACACATAGAACATCAGGCGACTCATCAACCAGGTTTTCTAATGTGGGTATTCAACTATTTATCAGCCCTAATATCGCAGCACGGACCCGCCGGTCTATCCCATGGCGTTGCTCTGATATAGTACACGCATGAATCCTGCGCCAAGCGAAGTTGTGAAGAAGGTTGCAGCAGCGATGGTAATGCAGTTCGAGTATCCCCGTAATTCAGCATAACCAGCTATGCTGGCGATCGATTCTGGAGATTGCAAATCCGATTGCAATTGCATTAATGTCTGCAATGAAGGTGCCTGTAGCAGAGCGATCACGAGTTCGCGTACAATGTATGCGTGCTCTATTGAATTTGAAACTTGACACCGTTAGTTCTGCGCTTGTTGTTGGATTTGCAGAGGGCGAACTGCCGTTAAGGGATGCACAACGACCGGAATATGAGCGTGACCTGGGAATCCCTGCGTAGGAACCTGAGGCAATGGTGGAGCTAACAACATCCTGGTGGCGTTATAAAATCCGCGCGAAGGTCTTAAAGTTAGCTGTAATCAGGAAGCCACCAGTCGATTGCGCGCACTAACGGCAATGAGTTAGCACGACGCATTAGGCAACATGCCGCGCTGATTTTCAGAATGATGCAGTACCCTCGGTGGAATTATCAGCTAGCTTCAGTCACATTCGTGCTAGGTGTATGGCCGACAATATTGGTGCGGAGGATTCGATGTTGCTCACAGAATACCATGCTAAATACTATGCGCATGACCTCACCCGGCATATCTCCGGCGCAGAGCCGGATAGGCTTACGACTGCGCTGTTTGATGCCAATGTAGACCTCAATCCGCATCAGATCGAGGCAGCTCTGTTTGCATTGCGTTCTCCCGTGCAGAAGGGTGTAATTCTTGCAGACGAGGTAGGACTCGGCAAGACAATTGAAGCGTGTCTGGTACTTTGCCAGTTGTGGGCAGAACGTAAGCGCAGACTGCTGGTCATTTGCCCGGCTTCCATTCGGCGGCAGTGGGCGGACGAGCTTGAGAGGAAGTTTAACCTGCCCGCCAGCATACTCGATAGCCGTGCGTATTCGGCTGCTCTGCGCGCGGGCGTTGCAAACCCGTTTGACTGTGGCAGGGTGGTTGTGTGCTCCATAAACTTTGCAGCGAAGATGAAATCTGCTATTCGCGAAGTTGGCTGGAATATGGTGGTAATTGACGAGGCGCACAAACTGCGCAATGCGCACCAAAGCAGCAACAAGACCGGGCAGGCCATTCGTGCGGCGGTGGCAGATACGCGCAAAATACTACTAACAGCAACGCCACTGCAGAACTCCCTCATGGAGCTCTTTGGCATGGCGTCCGTTATAGACGAGCAGCTATTTGGGGATGCGGCCACGTTTAGAGCGCTGTATGCCGGTGAAAACAGCGACTTAAAATCCCTCAAGCTTCGCCTGCAAGGCTTTTGCAAGCGTACCCTGCGCAAGGACGTGCTGGAATACGTTCAGTTTACCAGGCGGCAGGCAATCACCCGGCCGTTCACTCCTTCTGATGAAGAGATCAACCTCTACGATACGTTATCGCAGTTTTTGCAGCGTGAGGATACGTTCAGCATTCCCAGGGCGCAGCGCGTGCTTCTTACCATGCGGCTCAGAAAGATCATGGCGTCCTCCTCGCCGGCAATTGCTGCAACGCTCGAGATTATTAGGCAACGACTGGTGGACCAGCGGTCAGGTGAGGGAACAGGTGAAGTTGAAGTTGCCAGGTTAGATGCAGATGACTACGGCGATGACGATATCCTGGACGAGATGCTGGAGGGTGAGGTGGATGACGTGGAAGGTGCCGTACCCGACCCCGCAGCGTTGGAGTCGGAAATTCGCGAACTAGACCGTTTTATTGAGTGGGCAAGAACCATAGAGGTTGACGCGAAATCGCTAAACCTCCTGGATGCGCTCGAGATCGGATTCGAGCGCATGGAGCAGAACGGTGCTGCCCGTAAGGCGCTCATCTTTACCGAGAGCCGCAAGACGCAGTGCTATCTTCGGGACTTTCTGCAGGAGAACGGCTATGCAGGCAAAGTGGCACTTTTCAATGGATCTAACAACGATGAGCACGCCCGTGAAGTCACTTCACGCTGGTTAGAGGCAAACCGCTCAACGGGCAAGGTAAGTGACTCGCGGGATGTAAACGCGCGCGCGGCAATCATTGAACATTTTCGGGACGAAGCTGAAATTTTGATTGCAACCGAGGCAGCAGCAGAGGGAGTGAATTTGCAGTTCTGCTCGCTTGTGGTGAACTATGATCTACCGTGGAACCCGCAGCGCATAGAGCAGCGAATAGGACGGTGTCACAGGTATGGCCAGAAATATGATGTGGTCGTCATAAACTTTGTGAACAGTGCCAATGCCGCGGATCAGCGCACGTTCGATCTTCTGGAGCAGAAGTTCCAACTCTTTAGTGGTGTTTTTGGTGTGTCCGATGAGATAATGGGATCCATCGAGTCCGGCATCGATTTCGAGCGGCGCATTTTTGAAATCTACCAGACATGCCGCACTCCAGAGCAGATAGAATCCGCGTTCAATGAACTTCAGGCACAGCTCGATGACACTATCAAGTCGCGTATACTAGAGACCCAGCAGCTTCTGTTCGACAATTTTGATGAGGACATTCACCAACGGCTCCGATTGAACCTACAGGGTGCCCAGATGCAACTGGACAAATTCGGCAAGCAGTTCTGGTCACTAACCAAGCATGGGCTCTCTGGTGCGGCCGTATTTAACGACAATTCGCTTGAATTCACGCTGAACAGCGGCTGGCTCCAACGTTTCAAGCCGGGCAAATATCACCTTATCTCTAAAAACGAATCTAATGTAGAGGGCGAGTATCTCTACCGTCCATCGCACCCACTAGGTGAGTTCGTGCTGCGAGCAGCAAGGGAACTTAATACCCCAATAGGTGAAGTTGCATTCGACGTGAAAAACCACCCCACTAAAATAAGCCTGGCGGTTGCCATGATTGGGCAATCTGGCTGGCTGAAGGTTGATAAGCTGACAGTAGAGTCGGTTGAGCGCGATGAACACCTGTTACTTGCTGGCTTTACAGACTCTGGGTTGAGCGTGGATCAGGAAGTTTTCGAAAAGCTGTTTCAGTGCAGCGGCCGAGTTATCAGCGGCGGTGTTCAGGAGGATCCTCCGCGGCGATTGGCAGATGAGGCAGAGCTCCGGTTGAAGGTAGCCTTGGAAAAGTGCAAGACCGATAATGAGCACCTTATTAACGAGGAGCGCGATAGGCTTTACCGCTGGGCGGATGATATGATTCTGGCAGCAGAGCGTGACCTAACGATGACAAAGCAACGCATTCGCGATGCAAACCGTAGAGCGAAACAGGCACGATCGTTACAGGAGCAGGTGCAATTACAGTCGGAAATACGCGAGCTGGAACAGCAGCAGCGTAATCAACGCAAACGCATCTTTGAAGTTAGCGATGAGATTGAGTTGAAACGCGACGGATTTATTGCTGCAATTGAAGAGCGGCTACGCCAGAATACAAGTACTCAAAACCTGTTTATCATTCGCTGGCATGCGGTATGAAACGCGCGCGCCTAAGTGTGGTAGAGCAGTACAGCCTGTTTGCCAGCCCTGTGGGCACGTTCGTTAAAGAAGGATGTCTGCTCACCCTCAGACGTAGTGAGCCATACGTAGTGGATGGTGCATTTTTAAGAGAGCTTACCGCAGAGATAGTTAACTACAAAAAAAGCGGGAACCACGCCGTCAATGCTGGCTCAACGTACGATGATATCGCCTCGTTGCAAGACTGTATTGATCTGGTGAACAATATCATCGAAGCCGATGAGGATCAGAGGATACTACGGCGTGTTACGCATCAGCCACGCTTTACGCTCTCCCGCGATCACCTCGGCGCTCTGTTCGAGTTCCGAGCAGCAGCACGCGATCTGGTTATCACGTTATATGAACTGGCATAGATGCGAAACAGCGGATTGGTTCAGCAGCTTGTTGGCGCTGCTCACGTGGCGTGACCTCACCCCGGCCGCTGTCGCGCCCACCCCTCTCCCGGGCACTCGCTGTGCTCGTTGAGCGAGGGGTAGCAGAGGGGTTTGTTGTGGGCGAACAGTGAGCACCGTTGCGGCATTGTGCCCTTCTCCCGAAGGAGCGCCAGTGACTGGGAGGGAGAGGGGAATGACCGCAGGTCATGGGGTGAGGTTCGGCAAGCGAGGGGTGCAGAGGGGTTTGTCGTTGGCGAAAAGTAAGCGAGGTTGCGGCATTGCGCCCCTCTCCCGAAGGAGCGCTAGCGACTGGGAGGGAGAGGGGAATGACCGCAGGTCATGGGGTGAGGTTCTGCGAGCGAGGGGGTCCAGCGTGCGCTTAGGTTCAACAGCTTAATGGTGCTGCTCACGTGGCGTGACCTCACCCCGGTCGCTGTCGCGCCCACCCCTCTCCCGGGCACTCGCTGTGCTCGTTGAGCGAGGGGTGCAGAGTGCGCAAGTTCAACAGCTTGTTGGCGCTGCGCACGGTGAGCGACGTTGCGGCATTGTGCCCCTCTCCCGAAGGAGCGGTAGCGACTGGGAGGGAGAGGGGAATGACCGCAGGTCATGGGGTGAGGTTCTGCCAGCGAGGGGTGCAGAGGGGTTTGTGGTGGGCGAACAGTATGCGACGTTGCTGCATTGTGCCCCTCTCCCGAAGGAGCGCTGGCGACTGGGAGGGAGAGGGGAATGACCGCAGGTCATGGGGTGAGGTTCTGCGAGCGCGGCGGGTTGGATGCCGTGGACGGCAGCGCAGCGTGCTTTCATGGGGGTGATAGTTCCGGTGGATAATCTCAATGTAAATTTATTGATTTTTTAATAATAGGGGATTGTATATTAGAAAACTATTTGTAATAATGAATGTGTGAGTTGTTGCCTGTCCTCGGTTTGTAATTTAGCGTAGTTTGCAGGCTGTATTCATGCAGCCCCAGTAGAAACTCTGCAGGTTTAATTATCTGCACATCATCCACTCTTAACTGTTCGTTCTTACCACCTATGACGTGGAGAAAGTGAAGGCACAAAAAGGATGGTTGACCAGACATCGCCCGGCGAAGAGCCGACAAACATTTCAGAGCAATCGGAAGAGAAGAAACTGGGGAGACAGAGCGACAGAATGCCTCGTCGTCTCCAAACGCGGGTAAAGGCGTAACACGCCGTGGCTTTCTTCAGAATGCAGGTAGCTGCAGCAGCATGCTAATACGACGTAAGACCAGCACGGATGTTGAGTACCATTACGTTGACCCGCTGGGCGTGTTCGGTGTATTTACTGACGCATCAGGAAACGTACTGCGCAACTACGTGTACGATGCCTTTTCTGATGCGCCTTACAAACGACAGTATGTAGGCGAGAGCTTCACCTCGCAAAGCAACCCAACCGGCAACCTGCCAGTCGCCGCTCAGCGAGCCAGGCATACTCACCGGCAGCGGCGGGCGTGTGGTAGTCGTACCCAACCGCGGCTTCCAGGTGATGGGCAACAAGCCAGCGCCGGTAAAGAAGCACCCGTGTAAACTCGCGCATCATTCCGTTCATCATCAAGCGCAGGTGCGTCATCACACGACCGTCAGCCTGTTCATCATCATGGTTCACACAAACATAACTATCCTGGCCAATGTTGGTACCATTGTTCACATGGAACTCCGACTAATTTCGTTTTTGGAGTCTCGCTGGGGTGCAACTATTCGAATTGGGTTTTGGTGCCAAATCCTTTCGGACTAAGTGAGGCAGGCTGCCCGGCTACCCTTAACCTGTGGGTTCCCAATACTGGTAAAAGCTGTGGATCCATATCGATACCATGGCTCCAATAGGCAACGAGTGAAATTGGTAATAGGAACCGACAAGGAGGATTATTATGGGAATACTACACTGTAGTGGGATAATGGGATTTGCTGCATTCGGACTAATTTCGTTCGTCACTTCAGCTCCCGCCAGTGGTGCACCTTTGCGTGCCGCGGGTAGCGGGGATCGAACAACGCAACTTACAATAGAAAAACGGGCTCAGCCACTTTATTACGGCATCGCGTTGACGGCTAATCCGCTGGTAATATGCACGTTAAAGTGCAATCCGCTCAACTTCGGTACCGAAATACAATTCGTAAATACCCGCAGCGGTGCTGTTGTGAGTACTGTAAGGTTTAAGGGGAACTTTAGTTTCGGTTACATCAGGTTTGCCAAGTCGCGTGGAAATGCTGCGTACGGAACAATGAGTGGCAATTTGTATTTGCTTAAGGCACGTTCACCTCAACCTGTTTTATTTAAGCAGTTCCCGCGGTCGATGCCACCGATTCCGTGCTGGTCATCCGACGGCAAATTGCTGACCGCCGCAATTGCTACGCCAATGCCAGGACATCCAAGCAAATTGCAGGTAAAGGTGAATACATATGAGGTGGCAACTCGCAACCGAATTTCACAAATTGGTCCAGGTTATTTTGGGGGAATTGCTCCGGACAAAAGCGAGGGCTATCTTATCGCAAAGGGCTCGGACGTGTACGGCTACCTACCACCATCATCTCACCTCCACAGAGATTTTCATACCTCGGGCGGTTTGATAAGCGGGATCATACCTGTTGATAGTCATAATATGGTACTGGTTCTGCAAAATACCAACACCGGTACTACGATTAAATCCTTCGGGCAGCACGGCTGGCACCGAAAATGGACGATTTCGGTGCGCTACAGTGCCCCGTATATTGGTGTATCGCAGTCGGCAAATCTTGTTGCGGTTCTGCGGCAAACAGGTCGGCTGACCCTATTCAATTTGAATGACGGTACCTTGATTAGGGTAATACGGCTGCCACAGGGAGAGTATGCCAGCGGAATGATTACCAGTGATGGTAATGCATTCTACGGACTGGAAGTAAACGGCACCGTGACCAGACTCGACATGCGCTCGCTGCGCATCAGAACAGTGCACATTCATAACCTACCTCACCGATAGCTCAGTATTCACATATGCGCGTGATGATCCGCCCAAACCTGGCGAGGACTTTTAGAGAATAACTGCGATCTATTTGGTCGTTGTAACGCCGGTCGATGGAAAAATGTCCCCGGTTACAACGACCAAATGTGAAAGGAACACGGCTAGAATGTCTATGCTATTAAAATTAACTCGCTGCAGGAAGAATATACACTCCACAAGGGTACCCGCCTTGTTGGTTCTCTTGGTCCTAGGGGCCATGAGAACGTGTTTCGGGCAATCCGTTCATCCCACATCCAATCAACTTGTACCCGGTTCTACTGCGTACCTAATTCACGCGCGTGTACATATGATCAACATACAAGCTCGCCTGCTTTACCCAGGTTCATTTGCCCAGTTTTCAAATGCCTATCGCGCGATTTACAATGAGCAGGGCGGTATCTCAGATGCCCGGTTGCCTCAGTACACTATGCAACAGGTTCAGTGGATAATGAAGGAAATGCGTACTGTACGTGGGATGACCGTTGGGCACTACTGTGAGCGACTAGACTGTATGGTTGGTTGCGTCGATCGCGCACGCTTAACAAGTGAGCAGCAATATGTTATCTGTACCGAGGTAGCGCAAATCTTACCGACCCTGCCGACCGGTACCGATCATCCGTTGCCAGTGTGTATTGCCGAAATGTTCGCTAACCTACATTATTATCAGGCACTACCAGAGGTCAAGGCATTATTGCCTAAGTACTCTCCTCAACACGATGCCGATTACTCGTGGGATACGTCTGAGGCGAGACTACGAAGCGCAATCTCCAAATTGAAGAGTGCCAAAGCATCACATACAGGCCCTGTCCAGGGCCCCACTTCGCGGGATGAAGCACCGTCGCACCGTTGAGCCGCTTTCTAAAATACAGCCTTTATTCAAACAAGTGGACCTGGTATCCCTGCGGCGTTGCGTGCGGTGCTGGCGAGCTGGTGGAGCAGGGCAGCGACCTCACTGGCGGTACGTGGACGACGAACGCGCAGTACCTTCGGGCAGGTGGCGGCTGCAGCAGCATGCTGATACGCCGCAAGAGCAGCACGGATGACGAGTACCACCACGAGGATCCGCTTGGAGCGTTCGGGGTGATTACGGGGGCAAGCGGTGCGGTGCTGAGCAGTAGCGTTTACGACGCGTTTATGGGGATGCAGTATGTGCAGGGGGTAAGCAAGACAACCCAACCGGCAACCTGCCAGTCCGCGCTCAGCGAGCCGAGCCTCCTCACCGGCAGCGGTGGTCGTGGGTTGGTGGTACCCAGCCGCGGCTTCCAGGTGATGGGCCACGTTGCAGTACCCGTAAAGAAGCATCCATGCAAAAAACAACCGTCGCGAGGTCCACATGATGACAAACAATGCGACGCGCTCTATCACAACTGTATGAATAGTGGGCTTAACTACCTATGCTCCAAGATTTCTGAACTACTTGGCGGCGGAGGCGTAGCTGGAGTATGCACGCTAGTTTGTTCGGGAGGACCCATTACCGCGCCAGCTTGCGTTGCATGTCTTGCTATTGGCATAGGGGGGGCGTTATTTCGATATTTGCTTGTGACCACGCGATCAATGCCCGAAATGCTAATTGTATGCACCATCGGCAATACTGTTGGCAAACAGGGTGGTGGAATTTCCAATCTAGCGGTGTAAGCACCTACTAACCCAGCACCTGCCGTAGGGAACGTTGATGTAGTGGTTTGAATGGCACTTTGAAATTCTATCAGAATTACGTTGCCGAACAGACTGCTACATCCACAACGTCGGCACTGGCGAGGAGCAAAACGTGGAACAGAGCGTCGATCGTACGTCGCTAACTAGGATCTCTCGTGCTATAGAACGAACCATGAACTTTACCGCAGCTGAACAGCGCGACAACGCGTTTTTCGTTCGTTATTCAATCCTTTGCGGTTTGGTATGGCTAACTAGTGTCCCTGTACTATTGTTGCCAGTGTTTGGGCTAGTCGACGTGCCTTATAAATATCAGTTTGCTTTCGGTACGTTCATGTATGGTCTCACGTTTGTATGGATGTTCATGGCAACCATGATGAAAATTCATCGTAAAGACCATTTACGTACTATTCGCAATTTCGATTTGAGGCACAAAATTGACGTGCTATTAGAAAATCCAATAGCTGAAACACTTGGTACATTGTTGGCGCTCGGCTACGATTATCCTACTCAATATTACACTACCTTTATGTGTGACGTTTCTTGGATTACCGACGAACCCGACATTCACCTCGCCGTAAAGAAGGCGCTGTTAGACAGCTTGCGTTCCGATATTGACGATATTGGCCCGAAAGGAGTTGAGCAACTTAATAAACTATTAAAAAGGATGAAAGCATCTTCGTTTCGCAAATTTGATCCTCAAACCGTTACTTTGACCCTGAGGGCATTGCGGAAGTTTGGCAATCAAGAAACCGTCAAAATTGCCCGAAATACCGGTCTCACAACTGCGAAGCCTATCAAGAAAGAAATGCTCGAGCTCGCTCAGGCGATACAGGCTCGCGCAGAAGAGAGTCACCTGTTACATATCTAATGCGTTGACCGGCATGTATTAGGTCAAATGGTGAATACCCGTAATGTTGCATATCGCATAGTGGGGCGCTCGCCTACCAGTACGCATACGGAGCCGATGGCAACCGCCGCTGGTCAAAGGACATCGCCAACAACGCGTGGACCTGGTATCCCTGCGGCGTTGCGTGCGGTGCTGGCGAGCTGGTGGAGCAGGGCAGCGACCTCACTGGCGGCACGTGGACGACGAACGCGCAGTACCTTCGGGCTGGTGGCGGGTGCAGCAGTATGCTGATACGCCGCAAGAGCAGCACGGGTGACGAGTACCACCACGAGGATCCGCTGGGAGTGTTCGGCGTGATTACGGGGGCGAGCGGGGGTGTGTTGAGCAGTAACGTTTACGACGCGTTTATGGGGATGCAGTATGTGCAGGGGGTAAGCAAGACAACCCAACCGGCAACC
>JAJYCW010000152.1 GCA_021777995.1 bacterium | reverse complement strand
CTGTTATTCCGCCACGCCTACTCGCCCTGCGAGCGAATGAACTCGTCTACCGTTACTACCTCCGCCTGCATGGGAAAGACTTTCTCCGTGAGCACTCGGTGAACCTCAGCGTCGTTGTCATAGCAGGCATCCTTCAACACAGTGCACCTGTAATCCAGGTCATACGCGCGTCGCAACGTAGATAAAACGATACCGCTGGTCGCGATTCCCATGAGCACAAGGTGCTCTATTTTTCGCGCCCGAAGGATGAGGTGTAACTCGTTTTCTGTGAAACCACCAACCCGCTGCTTGTATACCACCAGGTCGCCGGGGCGATAGACCGAATCGTGAAATTGCGCACTTTCGCTACCTTTCACAAAGAGATTATTAGTCTTAACTCTTTGGAAGGAGTTCTGCAGATCCGCGATTTCCGGGTGGCCCGGTGCGAACCCTAGACCAACATGAATTAGGTGTGCGCCCCACGATCTCGCAAACTCTACGGCTTTGGCTGCCTGCGGCATGATTTCTGCCGCTTTTGGTATGAAACCGAAGATTCCGGCCTGCAAATCCAGTGTTAATAGTGCAGTTGTGCTGCTACCCTGTTTCATCTATCATCCTTTCGTGCGTTCGATATCACTTGCAAAAGAACAGATATCCCTTCTGCCAGCTTGTTTTGATCCTCCGGCGAAAGGGCTTCGATCGCCGAAATGTACGTCTCCGATGCTTTTTCCCGTATCCCGTCGGTTGCATTCCGCCCTTTAGGTGTAAGGCTAAGTAAAATCTGTCGGCGATCATCCGGATGCGGCGAACGCTGTATGTATCCCATATTGATCAGGTTGTCCACGGTGCGTGACATCGCAGGCTGGGCAATTCCTGTACCGCGCGCAAGTTTGCCCACCTGGTCACGTCCGTGCTCAATGGCCATCAGGATTCGCAGCTGGGTGAATGTAAGCTCTCTTACAACCGGGTGAGCGGTAACAGAGGGGCTCTGCGAGGATATCTCCTCCTTGAGCGTGACAAATATAGGGACCGCTGCCTCATACAAGCTGAGCGCGATCTGCTTTGGATCTGGTTTCATACCATTTACTATTATATACCAAATGATATATTAAATACGTATGGGTATTACATTATTACTGCAGAACGCGAACGAATTTTTGTGGGTGAGTTTGGTGCAGGGGGGGCGATGCATCATTGGCGCGCGGTGCGACGCGATTGGTAGACAATTGTATCGAGCCACCGCAGCTTTTAGGACACGCGGCTCGTCCTTCTTATTGGAGCTACTTCTTAATTCAATCCGCTAGATCGAGGTGCAACTCTTGAACCTTAACGAGTACGAACTTACATATAGGGATATTTATAGTAAATTTGCAGAATGTGTAAAAAAGACGCTTGCATGTAAAATCGCATGTGGCCCCATGAAGGCCCGCCTGCAATCATCACATTCAAGACCAAAGGCGCCCGACAGCCTGAAACGTAAATTGATTGAGCGGAACCTGATTAACTCAAGGCAGATCGAAGAAGAAATCAAAGATCTCGCCGGAGTGCGACTCATTTTCTACACGCAAAACGACGTAAATCAGTTTCATCAAACGGGCTTGATAGGGGATTTGTTTGAGCTAGTTGATTCGCGCGTACACCACCCGATACCGGAGAATGATTATGAACGGTATCAGGGAGATCATTACGTCGTTCGGCTGAAGGAGGAACAGATGCTGAGCGCCGAGTTGTTGCAATTTAGAGGATTGCGGTGCGAGGTACAGGTTCAGACGATTTTGAACCATGCGTGGTCGGAGATGAATCACGACATGGTTTATCACATGAATGAAAACCCCGATTTTGGAGTAGGCGCGCGGAAGGCTATTGCTGCGCAACTTAAAGCGATTATGGACAAGTACATTCGGCCAGCAGGGTACGAATTCCAAATCGTGCAGCAAAACTATGAGATGTTAATGGCTGGTAAGAAACTGTTTGAGGACGGAGCTTGGGAATTACTCAACACATGCAAACACAACCGCGAAAGGTTTGCCCTACTATCGGATCTATCCGAAGGGGTGTTTCCGTTTTATGACGAATTAGTTTCAGAATATCCGAGCATTGCTAAAACGTTAAAGGAGTGCGCATATGCTGCACAGGATTCTGCCGCAGATCCTGACTTTTTACCAGGCGAAATGTTATTTATAACCCCTCAAGATGTAATTCTAAAAATTGTTGAGATCTTTCAACGCTTGCGGTACTACGGGCCCGAGATTACGGTTGAGGAACTGAGTGCTATTTACCTTGCAGTAGAGGACGAGACGGTCCGGGCTTCCGTGATTAGGGCGATAACAGCGCTCGCAAATTACAATATCGACGTTTGGGCTCATGCCGGTATTCACGTACAATTGGTGCTTGCGCGGTTTATCGAAACGTATAACAAAGCCGAGCTACCTACCGAAATCCTACGAGCCATATGGCTGGCGTTTCTTCAATCCGAGGTGCGTGGTTCTTCGGTCAATGGCATCACGGTAACCATAAAATCATACCCAGTAGAGGTATCCGATGACCTACAAGCTATACGGCAAGGCGCACTGGTAGGTTTGTTGAGGCAAGTTGATAATCTGGGTAGTAGTCGCGAAAAGATTCACCTTGTAAGTCAGATTCACGCTGCACTTAAGCCCCCTCGTCAACCTGATTATCCACTAGACCTACTGAATGTGCTACTGGAGGAAAAGCGCATGTTCTGGGAATGGATTGGAGATCGGGCCAAATCCCAAGGTTACCAATTCTGGGCAGCGGTTGAGTGGAAAGCACTTCTTAATTATGACGAGGCTGTTAGGCTAACTACCGACGAATATGTAAACTGGAATTGTGGAACAGCGGCGTTGCAGCTGAAAGCGACTATTGACGGGTTCCGCGCGATCATAGATCACGACGAGCGGTATTTGCAGTACAAAACCTTGGTGGGTGTAAGCCCGGTATTCAGTCACAATTGGGCCGAGGGACCTCGGACGTACAGTAGCAGGGAAGTGGATGACCTTCGAACTGCGCGGGCGTTGGGCTACATTGATGAGGTATCGACCGCCAACGCCGATTACTGGTATTCGTTAATCGAGTGCTGCTGCGCAACTGATTATGGTGATGCAGCCACCTTCGTTATCTTTTCGCAGTTTCTTCGCCAACTGTCCAGTGTTAAACATGATTTTATTTGCGACATCGTTCGCAGTGATATCGCGCAGGTAGGGCGATTTCTGCCAGACATCCTGTTTGGATTGTGGCAAGGCGGCCATTTTGAGCAATACTACAAAATGCTCGATGATCTCGTATCTGGAGACCGGTTTCTATTTTCCATCGCGTTCCACTGCAGGGAAATCGGAGCCGCCGCCGTCCCTACGGTCATAAAGGTACTTGACCTGGCCATAAAATCTGGTGACCTAGCAGCGACATATCAATGCCTCGCGTTTGCCATTATGCATCACGAACCGCAGAAGCTGCCTCTGGTCGAAAGTTTGTTCCTTCCCGCGATAACGTACCTCACGGGTCGACAGGAAACAGGTTGGGTGGATCACGTATATTACCTTCGCGAAGTGGATAAGTTCCTGAGTGAATTATCTGCTGAACAGATCGAGTTAGTACTTTTGAACCTGTTAGCTTGTCCAGAGATAAGCGACAAGGTGTGTAAGGTAATCGCCGCGTTCGCATGGGAGCAGCCTGCCGCTGTATGGGCATTTTTCGAAAAACGGCTAATCAATGAAGCTGCAACCGTTCAACGCTATGTGGCGAGGCCGGTTGAACTATTCGAGCTACAAGAGCCTTTGGCCAAGGACGCTGCCTTGGTACTCAGAATGCTACGCGGATGGTTTCATTTGGGAGCGCAATCTAAAGACTTCGGAGCTGATGCGGGATGGATGTTACTCGCTATTTATCCCACCTGTACAAACGAGCTGCTCAATGCGCTCTTTGAGATGGTAAGCGCGAGTCAAGACGAGGATTTTACTTTTGTTATAGGTCTCGTATGCCACTACCAATCATTCAACTACGAGAAAACCGTTACCAACCTAGAAAAAATGGACGAGGTCCTTAGAGCAATAGTTGGTCGCTTACGGGAAAAGGACGTTAGGTTGGACAAACTTGCCCGGCTTTTCTACCACACCGGCATCGTAGACGGGGAATACGGCATAGCCGAAGCGCACCGTGCGACCAGAGTCCAACTCACCAATTGGCTGCAGGATGTAAGGCCGAATGTGAGAGCTTTTGCAGATTATACGTTAACGCGCCTGAATGAGCAGATTGTAGTTGACCATCGTGGTGCCGATGCGCGCACAGAGCTTGGCCGCCGAGCTGCTCATGATGAGGAGGCATAATGCACAGCAGTTCACCGGCCCGTAACAACCTCCATAAGCCTTTCGAAGCTGTCTACTACATCGTACGTTACGTTCTGCGGTGCGAACCGACGGTTCATTTCCTCAAAGAACTTACGTGCGCACTTGATTTTGGTCTGCTCGATTTCGCGCAGCTCCATGGACGAGAGCGACCCCTTGGTTTCGGCGACGAAGTAGATGTGCTTAACCGTTCCCTCTTTAAACGATATGGCCCAGTCTGGGTTGTAGTCGCCTACGGGTGTGGGGATGACGAAACCACGCGGCAGCTTTGCGTAAACAACCACTTCGGAGCTAGCCTCCAGGGCCGCGGCAAACTCAGCCTCTACATGTGAGCCGGAGTCTGGCAGCACAAAGTCGTACACGTTGCGCCGCGGGGTCTTTACTGCGGTGGTAAGGTCTTGGCGGGTTTGCCCGGCTGTAAAAATGTCGAGGTCAAATCTATCTTCTAAGGGGTCATAGGCAAGGTGCTCAACAATCATAGTGGCTTTTTGCTCGTTGATAATGCGAACGGCATTCGCAATAAAACTTTCGGGGTTTGCCTTAAATTGGGCGAAAACGTCTGGAGTTAATCCCATAAGGATATCTGCCACGGTGCGCCGGGTGAGCTGGGTGCCCTCACTCACCTTGCCAATAAGGTCGTATTTTACAGGTGAGTGGATGTCCTGATCGTAGATGGGCCGTGAGCTATCCATCAGCATGAACGCTTGGCCATCAGCCAGCTTGTCATAAGAGACCTCCGGCCCTAGAACGCCCTGTTCTATCTTGTACTGTAACCTGGTGACGCGTAGGCCGGTGGTTCTGTCGTTCAGCGCACCGATTGCCTTGCGGGTAAGTTCCGTGGAGTTGAAGTGGACACTGTACGCTGCCTTGCGATTAATACGATCCCAGAGTTCTTTAAACTCGCGCCTGTTGAAGTTGTCGTTCAGTGGGTTACGTTGTGGTCGGCGGTCATCGCCTATTTCGGGTAACTGCCCTTCCGTGAATACGGTGTCGATGAGGCTGAACACCGCTTCAGAAGGCAACCCAATTTCATCAGGCAGCGATGCAAGGGTGCCCTCGTTCTTTGCCTCGTGGTACTCCGTGGTTATGTGTCTGTGCAGGTCCACATAGCCGTTCTGAATTAAGTAGAATTCAATTGCTCCAGCCTGGTCGCTGGTAACCTGCACCGTGCCACCCGGTGTGTTGATACTCTTGCCAGCGAAATAGGCGGCGTTTGCCAAGCGGGGGCGTGCCGCAAGTGACTCGCTAATGTCGCGCTGCAGTGCGCTAACGAACTCCTTGTAGCTCTCGCTGGCTACCACGGTTAGAACGTTTATGTCGTGTACGGTTTCGGGGTTATCCATGCGGTCACCGTCCTGGTTAACGGACAGCCGCAGTCCCCGCCCAACCTCCTGCCGCCGCGAAATGGTGTTATCGCTGTGCTTCAACGTTCCAATGACGAAGACGTTAGGGTTATCCCAGCCTTCCCTCAGCGCAGAATGGGAAAAAATAAAGCGTACTGGTTCTTCAAATGAGAGCAGCCGTTCTTTGTCCTTCAGGATAAGGTCGTATGCGTCCACATCGTCGGAAAGCCCTGCATTCTCACCTCGAGCCGCGACTGTCGGGTCGGTGAGCCGTTTGCTCTTCTTGTCGATTGCGAAATAGCCGCTATGTGTCTTCTCGACGGGTATGCGCCGCAGGTAATCAGCATAAGGTGGTTCATAGAGGGGTAACGTGCCGTGAAAGCAACGCTGGTACTCCTCTTCAAAGATTCGGGCGTATTCGCCCTTTTCGTCGGGTTGGGAGTAGTCGCGATATTTCGCCACCTCGTCGATGAAAAAGAGCGTAAGAACCTTAATACCCTGCGGAAATAGAGACTGCTCCTTTTCATAGTGCGCCTGGATTGCCTCACGAATCTGGATACGGCGAAGCGCGGCTTCGGTGACGTCGCCAACCGCATCACCAACCGTGAGCTCCATGCCATTTAGAAAATTGATTGTGCGGGCGTTTGCGTCAATGTTCGAAACGACAAATCCATCCTTGTACTGCTCCAGTTCATTGGAGAGAACAAAAAGGTTGTCTCGGTGGCCCACCTTTCGCAGCACTCGCCTAATCTCGCCGCTCACGAGCCGCTGTTCAAATTCCAGGCGTGCCTCCGGGGGCTTCGTGGTTGATAGTTCGATGGATTGCAGATAGAGGTAGCCAGCGGTGCCCGCCAAACCCTTAACAGTGATACCCCGCACCGCAATCTTCTTAACCAGCTTCTGGTTGTATGCGTCGAGCGCATCCAGGCGATAGACCTTGTTGTGAGTTGTCTTGTGGGTCGCAGAGTAGCGCAATACCATGAGCGGCTTGAACCTCGACAGCGACTCGAGCGATTTGCTGCCTTCCATTTTCTGAGGCTCGTCTAGAATCAGGATAGGGCGGTTCGCGCTGATGACGTCGATGGGACGGCGCGACTGGAAGTCATCCAGTTCCTCATATATTCGGCGGGCATCTGCTCCCGTGGCATTGAACGCCTGAACATTGATTATCATGACGTTGATGCCTGAGTCGGATGAGAAGCTTTCCAGGTGGTGAAGCTGCTTGGAATTGTAGATGAAAAAGCGCGCCTGTTTGTGGTAGGTTTCCAGAAAATGGTCCGCGGTAATCTGCAGGGACTTAGCAACGCCTTCGCGAATGGCGATACTGGGCACGACGATTATAAATTTGCTCCAGCCGTACTGCCTGTTCAACTCAAAAATGGTCTTGATATAGCAGTAGGTTTTGCCTGTGCCCGTCTCCATCTCGATGTCAAGATTCACTTTCGCTATTTTAGTGCTAACCAGCGATGCCGATAGCTGGAGGTTCTGTGAGCGCTGCACTTCGCGGATGTTGCCGACCAGAGCACCCTCGCTCAGGGTGATGTCACCGTTGCGGTATGCGGTTTCAATCGCCTGGTCTGTGCCATTGCCGTCATCCAGCGTTAACTTCGGATACGTTTTTGCGGGGGACGACGGTTGGATACCGGGGTCGAGACGGTACCGAATGCCCTCTGTGTAGGGGGATTGGCCCTGGAAGCACGCAACGACTGCTTCTACTGCCGCCGTTTGAAACGCCTGCGTTTTAAATTTTAGCTTCACCGCAGGTTCCTTATATACATTTCACTTCCGTACCGGGTGACAACAGCTTAAATATCTGTTCCACATTTATCTTTGCCGCACTATCTTTGAAGCCGGAATCGCGGAACACAACGCGCAGCGGTGCATGCTTGGCAAGCTGTTTTACAAATGTCTCGTCAATGCCTCCAGAGTTATCAAAACAGGCGGCAAGCGCATTGCCATCTACGAAATAGACGTCCTTACCATCGATCGACACCGTTGTGATGGGCAGCGTCAGGTCGACGCCCCAATCCAGCATCACCTGAAAGAGAAGATCTTCCGCTGTGCGGTCAGGCTTGACATTGTCGACGAGCGCAGCGAGGCTCCTCTGCTCAAGCGAGTCCGGAGCATAGTAAACATCCGCCATGTTCGACGATTCGACCTTTAGCACACGAAAGCCTATGTCTTGGTCGGAGTTCCTATCGACGTTATCTTTTAATATCGCTTTTCCTGAACGACGGATACGTTCCTTGCTGATATCGGCAATGGTATTGAACCCTGCTTTGAACGGCTGCGTATCTGGCTCGCACGATTGAGGTGCTTGGATCATGATAAATTGGCGGTTACCACCATCGTGAGCATTCAATTGATATACTGCGTGCGCCGTCGTCGACGAACCGGCAAAAAAATCCATAACGATTGCGTCTTTATCTGAATCTGTCGCAGAGAACACGCAATCGTAAACCGCCCAGAGACTCTTAGGATATGTAAATCCAGCGCCAGGTATCAATTCATCGAGAAGTTTCTGCGTGAGATGACCACGATCTTTCCGGATGAGTATGTGCACATCGGTGGCGACGAGGCCCCCGCGCCGGACTGGAAGAGGAATCCGCGCATTCTGGCTTTTATGAAGGCGCATGATCTGAAGGACAATGCCGCTCTCCAGGCTTACTTCAATCAGCGCGTTCTGGATATCCTGAACAGGCTGCATCGGCGAATGATCGGATGGGACGAGATCTT